>JAUVWB010000089.1 GCA_030604345.1 Desulfofustis sp.
AGGGGAGAGGCGGTGAGGGGCGCGATTATCATGCCCACGAACAATGGGAAGGAGACCCCGAGTATGCATTCCTTTCAATTTTATCAGGCGACCCTCGATTCACTCAGGGCTACCATCGCCATCATCGACAGATTGGGCGTTATCCTCTTTGTCAATCGATCCTGGCGGGAATTTGCCGTGGCGAACGGCGCTTCTCCCGAACAGGTGTCGGAAGGCTGTAACTATTTTGCCGTCTGTGAAAAAAGCGCGGCTGACGGTTGTGCGGAGGCCCGATTTTTTGCCGAACAGGCACTGAAGATGGTTGATGGTGAGATCGAAGAGTTTACTCTGGAATATCCGTGTCACGCTCCGGATAGGCAGCGCTGGTTCCAGGTTCGGGTGACTCGGCTGCAGTATGATCGGAGTGGCCGAATAGTTATTGCCCATGAGGATCTCACGTTAATTAAGCGGGCCGAACAAGAGCTGAAAAAACGTGAAGTCCTGTTGGATCAGATCGTCAATATCTCACCCAACCTGGTGTTTGTCAAAGACGCCGCAGGGCGATACCTGCTGGCCAATCACGCCTCTGCTGCCATGTATGGCAGGTCTCCGAAGGAGATGATCGGCCGCACTGACGACGAACTGGTCTCCTCCAGTCAATTTCCGACCGAGGATGCCAAGTCCTTTCATCAAGCCGATAAGGCCGTTTTTACCACGCGTGAAGCGATGGTGATCGATGAGCAGTCGTTTACCGATCACCGCGGCATCCAGCGTTGGTTCCGCACGGTCAGGGCGCCGATCTTCATCGACGGCGAGGTTCGCTATATGGCCGGGATCGCCAACGATATCACCAGGAACCGCGAGCAGGAGCAGGCGGTTCGTAATGCCCAGCTGCGTTTGCAGACCATTCTCAACACCCTCAACCATGAGATCACCCTGTTCGACAAGGAGGCGCGGGTGGTGTGGGCCAACGATCGAGCCTGCCAGCAGGCCGGCCGGTCCCTGGCCGAAAGCGTCGGTCAACCGTGCGGCAGGTTTTATTGCCGGATCTGCCATGACGGTGGCGATTGCCCGGTGCGTACCGTCCTGGCCACGGTGAAACGGCACCAGCGAACCCTTACCACCACCACCGGCGCCACGCTGGCTTTAAGCGCGAATCCGGTGATTGACGAAAACCAGGAACTGGTTGGCGCGGTGCTGGTGGTCGAAGATGTTACCGAGCGATTGTCATTGGAACAGCAGCTCCGCCAAGCCCAAAAACTGGAGTCGCTCGGTACGTTGGCCGGCGGTATTGCCCATGACTTCAACAATATTTTGACAGCGATCCTGGGGTTTACCGAACTGTGCCTGGACCGGTCGGCCACCGATCCGGTTATGAAAGAAGATCTGGAAGAGGTGTATCGGGCCAGTCTTCGGGCTCGAGAGTTGGTGGAGCAGATCCTCACCTTCAGCCGGCGAAACGAGGAGGAGACAAAGCCCCTCGACATCGCTCTGCTGATCAAGGAGGCGACAAAGCTGCTGCGGGCCACGCTGCCGTCGACCATTGAGATCAAGAGCCGTTTTAGCCGGGAGGTGGGGATGGTGCGAGCCGAGCCCTCTCGGATTCACCAGATCCTGATGAACCTGTGTACCAATGCCGCCCATGCGATGCGGGAAAGTGGCGGGGTGCTGTCGCTCTCCCTGAGTAGCACGGAAATAGTTGACCCGGATCGGTTGGCGCTTCCCTTCCTGATTGCCGGGAGAACCTATGCCCGCCTGGAGGTGAGCGACACCGGGTGCGGTATGGATCCTGAGATGATCCCGCTGATCTTCGACCCCTATTTCACCACCAAAGAGAAGGGTGAGGGAACCGGGCTGGGCCTGGCGGTCGTTCACGGCATCGTCCGCGATTATGACGGCGCCATCACCGTGGATTCCATTCCCGGTAAGGGCTCGAGCTTTGTCGTCTATCTGCCGCTACACCGTGACGAAAAGCAGGTGTCGGAGACGCAACGGACAGAGACGGTGCAGCATGGGCACGGCGAATCGCTGCTGGTGGTCGACGATGAGCCGGGTATTACCCGCTTTTATCAAAAGGTATTGGCCCGTGCCGGTTATCGGGTGAGTACCGAAAATGACAGCAGGCAGGCGCTGGAAATCATCAGAAGCCGGCAACAGCCGATCGATCTGCTGATCAGCGATATGACCATGCCGGGCCTCACCGGCGAAAGACTGGCGCAGCAGGCCCGACAAGCCGTCCCGGATCTGCCGGTTATCCTGATCAGCGGCAACCGGCCGGGGCTTCCCGAATCGCTTGCCGGTTACGAGGCCATTGAATCCCTGGCCAAACCGATCGATCGTGATCGGTTGCTCGCCACCATCCGTAAACTACTCGGCGGTGACGTCTCGTCTCGAGAGTGACACGCCGCTCTTCAGGCACCGGCTGAAAACCGGGTACCGGCAAGAAAGGAGCATC
Organism: Desulfofustis sp.; assembly: GCA_030604345.1. The sequence continues at coordinate 2,435 of JAUVWB010000089.1, forward strand.
TGACCCCCCTATGGAAACCACCATCCTTCTCATCGACGATGAAGAACCGATCCGCAAACTCCTCGGCTCCGTACTTGGTAGAGCCGGGTATCGAATTCTGAACGGAGCAAGTGTTGCCGAGGCGCGGACCATCCTGGGCCGCAACCAGGTTGATCTGTTGATAACTGATATCAATATGCCCGAAGAAACGGGCTATGACCTGATCGATCACGTCAAGAAGCATCACCCGCAGGTGCCGATCGTCGTTGCCACGGTGATCGATAATATAACGGAAGCGCAACAGGTCCTCGAGAGCGGGGTGTATGGGTATCTGGTCAAACCGTTCAACAAGAATCTGGTGTTGATCACGGTCGCCAACGCCCTGCGCCTCCACCAGTTGGAAACGCTCCAGCAGGCGTCCCGTCAGGCCCTGGAGCATGAGCACCGGGCGATTATGGACAATCTGCCCATCGGGCTCATTGTGCTGGGCCGGGACTTGGAGCTTCTCGAGGCGAATAAGCGCATGCGCTCCTGGTTCACGATGCTGCGTGAGCAGTCCGGTCTCCGGTCTTTTCAAGCCTTTGCCAGAGGCCTGCAGGTGGACTATCTGGAACCGGCGGTGGCCGGGGTCCTCGAGACCGGCCAGGGGCGGCGACTCAATGCCCAGCTGGAACTGGAGCAGGGAATTCGGATGTTCCAGATCACCATCGATATGATCCCGAGCGATGCCGCCGGGAATAAATTGATCATCGTCATGTTCGAGGATCAGACCGAGGCGTTGACCCTCGAGCGGGAGCTTCGCCAGGCCCAGAAACTTGAGGCCATCGGACAGCTGGCGGCGGGCATCGCCCACGAGATCAACACGCCGGTCCAGTACATCGGCGATAACATCCGTTTTCTGGCCGATTCTTTTGCAGACCTGCTGGCCTTGTTGCAGGGCTATGAGGAATTCTACCGTCAGGTCCGTGACACCGGGGCAGCACACGGTTTGCGAGAGGATCTGGAAAAGCTGTATGCGGCAGCCGATGTGGACTACCTGCGTGAAGAAATCCCCCTGACCGTCCAGCAGAGCCTTGACGGTGTCGGCCGGGTCACCAAGATCGTGCGAGCAATGAAGGAATTCTCCCACCCGGGCTCAGCGGAAAAGGTCCAGGTAGACATCAACAATGCGTTGCAGAGCACCATCACCGTGTCGCGCAACGAATGGAAATACGGGGCTGATCTGCAGGCCGATTTTGCCGAGGACCTGCCGCATGTCTCCTGCCTGCCGGCTGAATTGAATCAGGTATTTCTCAATCTCATCGTCAACGCCGCCCACGCCATCGAAAGCCGGGTAAAGGCCGGCGATTACGAGAAGGGGTTGATCCGGGTCAGCACCAGAGTGGAGGGAAAACAGGCGGTAATAGAAGTATCGGATAATGGTTCCGGTATTCCGGAGAAGATCCGGCACCGGATCTACGACCCGTTTTTCACCACCAAGGCGGTGGGTAAGGGAACCGGACAGGGGCTGGCCATTGCCCGTGATATCGTCGTGGAGAAGCACCACGGCCAGATCACCTGTGAAACCGAGGAGGGGAAAGGCACGACGTTTACCATCAGATTGCCCTTAGTTTAATCAGAGATTTCTGCTGCAGTTTCGCTGGAAAAAAGTCGTCTGCTCCCTGTTGCTCAAAGGTTTCCCTGTCCTGTTTCGAGTAGGCCTTTCATTCCCGGGGCGTCGGGTTTTACCCAGTCGCCGGCGAAGGCCCGGTAGAGGTCGATGGTGGACGTGAGGAGGTTCACGTGCGTCCGTACCAGGTCCAACTGGGCCGAAAAAAGCGTTCGTTCCGCGTCGAGTACCTGGAGATAAGACGTGGTGCCGCTCTCAAAGGTGAGCCGTGAGAGACGGGCGTATTCGGTGAGAATATCGATCTGTCGCTGTTGCGCCTGCAGCTGTTCACGAGATTTCAGTGTGCCGACCAGAGCGTCCTCTACCTCGCGAAAAGCCGCCTGGATGGTCTGCTCGTAGCGCAGCACCGCTTGTCTGGCCAGTGCTTCGGCCTGGGCGACCTGGCCGGAGACACCACCGAAGGTGATCAGCGATCCGGCGACCGTGCCGCCCAGCGACCAGAAGCCGGCGCCGCTGCGAAAGAGATCTGCGAGCTCTCCGCTCTGTCTTCCCAGCAGGCCGGATAAGGAGATGGTCGGAAAATAGAGCGCCTTGGCTTCACCGATCCGGGCGTTGGCGGCCATAAGCTCATATTCGGCCCGGCGGATGTCGGGGCGGCGCTCCAGCAGGCTCAACGGCAAGGCTGCCGGGAACGGAAGCACGTCCAGATCATGAAGCTGCTTTCCGCGTGGGATCGGCCCCGGATTCTCCCCCAGCAGTATCGATAAGAGGTGTTCCTGCTGGGTGATCAGGGACTCGATGCGGGGAATGGTCTGGGCCGCTTGTTCATATTGGGATTCAACCTGTTTCAACTCGACGCCGGAAATGGTGCCATGGTGGTGGCGAAGCCGGAAGATGCGCCGGGTTTCTTCGTATGAGCGTTTGGTTTCCCGAGCTATCTGGAGCTGTCGGTCGTAACCGCGCAGGAGGATGTAAGAGGCGGCGACGTTACCAACCAGCGACACCAGAACGCCGCGGCGCTCTTCCTCGGAGGCGAGAACCTGAGCCCGGGCGGCTTCGTCGGCACGGTGCAAGCGACCCCAGAGATCAAGCTCCCAAGCCACGTTGAGCCCCGCCTGCACGGTGGTATAGGCCGGCGAATCGGTGCCGGAGAGAGGATTGAGACCCGTGTCCTGGCGATTGGCGCCAAGTGCGTACCCTATCTGGGGAAAAGACCGGGAACGGCTGGTCGCCATGAGGGCCAGGTATTGGTCGATCCGGGCCGTGGCCAGAAGCACGTCACGATTGGTGGCGATCGCCTGGTCGATCAGCCCGGACAGGACCGGGTCGGCATATGATTGCCACCAGGCGTTCGGGCCGGGTTCTCCCTGTGCCGGCAGGGTGGAACGCCAGGCGGCGGGGATGTCCGTCTGAGGTCGCCGATAGTCGGGGCCGGCCGCCGTGCAGCCGGCCATGGCAGCGATCAGCAGCAGGAGGTGCAGGTGCTTCATGACGCCACCTCCTGCCTGGTGCTGAGTTTGCGCCGCTTCCGTCTGCCGAGCCGGGAGCCCAGGTCCTCGACGATAACGAAGAACAGCGGCACGAAAAACGAGGCGATGAGTGTCGAGGCCAGCATGCCGCCAATGACTCCGGTACCGATTGCCCGCAGGCTGTTGGCTCCTGCCCCGGTGGCGATGGCCATCGGGACGCAACCGAGAATAAAGGCCAACGAGGTCATGACGATTGGCCGCAGCCGGAGCCGTGCCGCTTCGACGGCGGCGTCCGCAGTACTCATGCCGGCCCGGACATTTTCCGCGGCAAACTCGACGATGAGAATGGCATTTTTCGCCGCTAACCCCACCAGGGTCACCAGGCCCACCTGGAAGTAGACGTCGTTCTGCAGGCCGAGCAGCCAGGTCAGGAGCAGGGCGCCGCATACGGCAAAGGGAACGGAAAGGATGACGCTGAGCGGCAGGGTCCATTTCTCGTATTGGGCGGCGAGGATCAAAAAAACCATGACCAGGCCGAAGACAAAGGCGATCAGTGAGGTGCCGCCGGCCTTTTTTTCCTCGAAGGCTTGGCCGGCCCAGGCGAAGCTGTAGCCGTCCGGGAGGGTTTGGACGGCGGCGCGTTCCATGGCGGCGATGGCCTGGCCCGAGCTGTAACCGGGGGCCTGGCTGCCGGAGATCTTGGCCGCCGGAAATCCGTTGAAGCGAGGCAGCAGCCCCGGGCCGGCCACATAACGGGCGGTGGCAACGGCGGCGAGAGGGATTGTCTGATGGTCCGCGGAGCGGAGAAATATCTGCGAGAGATCGGCTGGTTGGTCCCGATACTCTGCTTCCGCCTGGATGATGACCTGCCAGATCCGCCCGAATTGAACGAACTGGCCGACGTAGGTGGAGCCAAAATAGGATTGCAGGGTCTCAAAAACGGTGGCAACCGGGATTCCCATCAACTCGGCGCGGGTTCGGTCCACATCCAGTGCCAGTTGTCGCTGGGAGGCCGAATAGGTGGATGACACCCCGGCAAGCTCCG
>JAUVWB010000265.1 GCA_030604345.1 Desulfofustis sp.
CGAAGATGCTCGAGGATGGGCGCATCCAGGCGATCCTCCGAGACCTCACCGCGCGTAAGCGTCTCGAGGATCAGCTGCGACAGGCGCAGAAGATGGAGGCGATCGGCCAGCTCGCCGGCGGCGTGGCCCACGATTTCAACAACCTGCTGCAGGTCATTATCGGCCATGGCGAGATGATGGCCGACGATCGGACGATGTCGAGGAATCTGCGCGACAACCTCGAGCAATTGTTGAATGCGGCGCAGCGGGCCGCCGGGTTGGTTCGGCAACTGCTCGCCTTCAGTCGCCGTCAGGTGCTGGAGATGCAGGACCTCGATTTGAACACGGTGATCGGCGAGTGTCTGAAGATGGCTCGCCGGGTGATCGGCGAGACGATCACTGTGGTGCCGGTGTACGGCCATAACTTGGCCACCATCCGGGCCGATCGCAACCAATTGGAGCAGATTCTGCTCAATCTGCTGATCAATGCCCGCGACGCCATGCCCAACGGCGGGACGATCACCGTTGAGACGGAAAACGTGCTGATCGATGAATCCTATCGGCAACAGCATCCCTATGCCCGGACCGGCCGCTATGTGCTGCTCAGTGTCATTGACACCGGCTGCGGCATGGATGAGGAGACGCGCAACCGGGTGTTCGAACCGTTCTTCACCACCAAGGGGCTGGGCCGCGGCACCTGCCTGGGGCTGGCCACCGTCTACGGCTTGGTGCGGCAGCACGACGGGTTGATCCACGTCTACAGTGAATTAGAAAAAGGCACCAGCTTCAAGATCTACCTGCCGGCCGTGGAGCGGAGTGCTGCCGTGGTGGGCGACAAGCTCCACGGGGCGGTGATGGGTGGCAGCGAGACCATTCTGGTGGCCGAGGATGAAGCCCAGGTGCTGAAATTGACCGCCACTATCCTCGAGCATGCCGGATACCGGGTCTTGACGGCCGGGGACGGCGAAGAGGCCCTGGCTCTTTTTCGCCGCAACCCGAATATCATCGATCTCGTGCTGCTTGACGTCATCATGCCGAAGCTGGGCGGCTTCAGCGTCTATGAACAGATCAAGGCCCTGCGCCGAGATGTACGCGTCATCTTTACCAGCGGCTATAGTATCAACGCCATCCACAATGATTTCGTTCTCTATGAAGGGTTGCAGCTGATTCAAAAGCCGTGTGGGCGGGAAGATCTGCTGCGCAAGATAAGGTCCGTGCTGGACGGTTGATATCCCGGTCCAATTTTTCCTGCCGCCCGTGGTTGATTCACTTCCCGCCCTGGTGTCACCTTGCTTTTCCCCTGTTGAAGACGTATGGTTGTCCTACAATGTGACACAAAAACGAAGCGCAGGAGAAGTCGATGCAGGGAACGAGGAGTGGATTTATCTCGGTTCGCTTGGCGGTGGTGCTGGTCTCGGTGATTGCCGGGTTGGCCACCCGGCCGTCGCTTGCAGACGCCGATCAGGTCCTGGAGCTGGAGGAGGCGGAACGGCTGGCGGTTCAGCGCGATCTGCCCATCCAGGCGGCTCGGGCAAGAGCCGAGCGGTATCGGGAAGAGGCCGTGATCGCCACCCAGTTTGCCGACCCGCAACTGGTGGCGGGGTACGAGGACGGCTACGCGATGGAGGAGTACCTGATCGGGCTTCGCCAGGAGATCCCCAGCCGGCGCAATCAACAGACGCAAAAAACGGTGCGGCTGCACCTCCAGAGTGCTGAATACTACCAGGCCGCGCTGGCGGAACGGGCGGTCAAGCGCGATGTGCGGCTGGCCTGGCTGGAGGTGTGGTATCGATCCGCCGCGGTACGTATCGTCGAACGCACCGGACTGATCCTCAGCGAGTTGGTCGAGGTGGCCGGCGAACGATACGGAGCCGGGGCCTTTTCCCAGCAGCAGGTATTGACCATCGAGCTGGAGGAGCGGCGGCAGCGGGACCGGCTGCTCGATGCGCTGGAGCAGCGGGATGCAGCCCGGGTCGAGTTGGCCCGTTTGATCGGCGCTGAACCGTCGCGCCGGGACCTCCCGGAGGGGGTGCCGCAGCTGCCGCAGGTCGAACCAATCGAGCAGCTGCAGCAAACCCTTGGCGACCACCCGGCCGTACAGGCGCTTCAAGAGCGGGTGCGGGCGGCGAACCAGGAGGCGGAGCTGGCCGGCCGTGCCTATAACGGCTTCATGGTTGATCTGCTCTACAGCCGCAACAACCTGGAACAAGACCGGGTCGGGCTGATGTTCAGCGTGCCGTTGCCCCTCGCCCCCGGTCAGCGCCAGGATCGCCGCGCCGCCGCCGGAGAACATCAGGCGGAATCGATGCGCCTGGAACGCGACAACCTCCTGCGCACCCTCCTGAGCGACACGGAGATCCTGCAGCAACGCTTGGATCGTCTCGGCCAGAGACTGGAACTATCGGCCGACGCCATCCTGCCCCATGCGGAACTGGTAACGGAGGCGGTCACCTCCGGCTACCAGTACAGTACCGATGATTTCTTCAGCGTCCTGCGCTCGGTGCTGCTCCAACTCGAAAGCCGGCTCAGCCACGCCCGGCTGCAGGCCGATCACGCCGGAACCCAGGCGCAATTGCTCTACTATCAGGTTCACGAGTCATGAAAACGGTAATGCTGACCGTGCTGGCCTTCGTTCTCGGCGGTCTGGCCGTCTGGTGGTTCGTTCCGGGACCGGCATCACCTCCCGGCTCCGGGCCCGACCAAACGGTGCACCAGCCGGAGCGTCAGGTCCTCTACTATCGTCATCCCCACAGCCCGCAGATCACCTCCGATAAACCGATACAGGACGAGATGGGGATGGACTACATCCCCATCTATGCCGATGACGATGGTGGCGGCGGCAGTGCCATCCGTATCGCTCCCGAGATGACTCAGAACCTTGGCGTGCGAACGGCCGTGGCCCGGCGGGAAACGGTGACGCCGACCATCGAGGCCTTTGCCGTGGTCGATTACAATGAACAGCGCCTGAGCCATGTCCATGTGCGCGCCGAAGGCTGGGTGGAGGAGTTGGCGGTGCGGTCGCTGGGGGAACGGGTGCGGCAGGGCGAGCTGCTCTTCACCTGGTATTCGCCGCCACTGGTCAACGCCCAGGAGGAATACCTGCGTACGCTTGCCGGCGGCTCTGAACGGGTGCGCGAGGCATCGCGGGAGCGGCTCGCGGCGCTGGGCGTGGCACCTGCCACCATCGCCGCGCTGCCGGCCCGGGGGCGGCCGTTTCAGCTGCTGCCGGTTTATGCCCCGGCGGACGGGGTGGTCACCCAGATCGGCGTGCGCGACGGCATGTATATCATGCCGGCCCTGGACCTGCTGACCCTGGCCGATCTGTCCACCGTCTGGATCTATGTGGATTTGTTCGAGCACCAGGCCCGCCAGGTGACAGTCGGCCAACAGGCGACGCTGTCGCTGGTCGGTTCCCCCGGGGAGCCGCTGACCG
>JAUVWB010000274.1 GCA_030604345.1 Desulfofustis sp.
CGGTGATAAAACACAGCAAAAGGTCGATATGGCCGTCCTGGCAACCGGTATGCAGCCCTCACTGAAGGACGGGGGTGCTCCCGCCGGAGTTACCCTCGATACGAACGGCTTCGTCATTTCCGATTTCGCCAAGGGACAGATAGGCGCCGGTTGTGCCAAGAAAGCTGCGGATGTCTACACCTGTACGCAATCGTCCACAGCAGCCGCTTTGAAGGCAATTCAGGTTTCCAGGAGGTAATGAACAATGGATAAGAAATATTGCGCCTATATATGTGCCGGTTGCAGCATCGGCGATGTACTCGACATGGAAGCTTTGAGCGGAGTTGTCAGCGGCGAAATGTCGATGGAATGCAAGACCAGCCCGTGCCTGTGCAGTGTGGAAGGCCGGGCTATGATTGAAAAAGATATCTCCGAAAATGGGGTCAATACCGTCGTTATCGGTGCCTGCTCACCCCGGGTTCTGCAAAAAGAGTTCGATTTCGGCGACGATAAGATCGTCGTCCGGGCCAACCTGCGCGAGCAGGTAGTGTGGAGTGCCGTCCAGCCCGAGGAGGGTAAAGAACCCCATGCTGAGGCTGCTGCCTTTCTCCAGGAAACGGCTTCCGACTACCTGCGGATGGCATGCACCCGCGCGAAAAAGACTGACCTGCCGACGCCGTATCAATTAGAAACCTTGAGCAGAAAAATCCTGGTTATGGGTGGCGGTATTGCCGGCCTCACCGCGGCAAAGGAGGCCAGTGGTGCCGGATATGAAGTGACACTGGTGGAGAAATCTGGTGCCCTTGGCGGTCAAGCAGCACATTGGCGTAACTCCTTTCCGACCAAGGCGCCCTGGACCGATCTCGAAGACAATCCGGTACAGACCCTTATTGCCGAAGTTCAGAACGATCCCAAGATCACCGTCAAGACGAACACTGAGGTTGCCCGTATCGCCGGTGCTCCTGGTGCCTTCCGCATTTCGTTCAAGGCTGCCGGGACAAGAACCGAGTGGGATGCCCCGGCCAAGGTCACCGTCGATGAGCGGGAGAAGATCGAAAAAGGGGAGATGGAAGATCCGAATAGCGGCATGAAAAACTACATGGCAGCAGACCCCGATGCCGAAATGCACGGTGCCGTCGTTGTGGCCACCGGATGGGTCCCTGCTGATGTTTCCGCCTATGAGCATCTTGGCTACGGGAAGTTGCCCAATGTGGTGACCAACGTGGAATTCGAAAAGATGGCCAAGGACGGAAAAGTACCGGCCAACGTCGCTTTCATCCAGAGCCCCGGCGGCAAGGAGCACGACAAGGACTTCCCGTACTGCAACTCGGTCACCTCCATGGTCGCCCTGAAACAGGCCCAGTATGTCTGCCAGGACAATGCGGAAGGCAAGGCGTACGTCCTCTACCAGCATATGCGGACCCCGGGCAGCCAGGAGTTGTATTACAAAGCGGCGCAGATGACTGACGGCATCTTCATGACCAAGGCAGCGGTCACCAAGGTCGAAGAGAGTGGCGGCAAGTTGCGCGTCACCGCCGAGGACACCCTGCTCGGTGAGAACCTGGCCCTGGATGTGGATATGGTCGTTCTGGCCGCAGGTATGGTTCCCACCACCAAAGAAAAAGCAACGGTCAACCTGGCTTATCGTCAAGGTCCCGCCTTCTCCGATCTCGGACTTTTCGACGGCTATGCCGATTCACATTTTATCTGTTTTCCCTATGAGACCCGTCGTACCGGGGTCTATACCTGCGGTGGCGTTCGCAAGGCAGAAACCATCGAAGAAACCATCGACGATGCCACCGGCGCCGCGCTGAAGGCAATTCAATGCCTGGAGTCCACCGACCGCGGCGTGGCGGTGCACCCGCGATCCGGAGACAAGACGTATCCCGAGTTCTTCATGCAGCGCTGCACCCAGTGTAAACGGTGTACGGAAGAGTGCCCCTTCGGCGCCCTCGATGATGACGAGAAGGGAACCCCTCTGCCCAACAACACCCGCTGCCGCCGCTGCGGTACCTGCATGGGCGCCTGTCCGGAGCGAATCATCGGCTTCAAGGACTACAACATCGATCTGATCGGCTCGATGATCAAATCGGTGGAAGTTCCGGAAGATGATGAGGATCGTCTGCGCATCATCGTCTTCGTCTGTGAGAATGATGCCTATCCGGCCCTTGATATGGCAGGCATGAGAAAAAGAGGCATCAACCATATGGTTCGTTTCATCCCGGTCCGTTGCCTGGGTTCGGTGAACATGGCCTGGATTCGCGACGCCCTCTCGGCTGGAATGGATGGCGCCATGCTGTTGGGTTGCACTTACGGCGATAATTACCAGTGCCATTTCGTCAAAGGTTCGGAAATTGCCAACAAGCGTATGGAGAACATCGGCGAGACCCTGTCGACTCTCGGACTGGAGTCGGAGCGCTGCACCACGGTACAGGTAGCGATCAGCGATTATGACAAGATCCCCCAGATCGTCAACGATTTCGTCGATGAGATCGTCGAGATGGGACCGAATCCGTTCAAGGGCTTCTAACCTGTGTTTTATCAAAACGCACGGCCGGGTTCGACCGGCCGTGCGTGAGACTTTTATTGGGCCGCTACGGTGCTGGCCATTGCTGATAGGATGACAGGAGGCAAAAGATGATTGTTCAACCTGATTTAACCTTTATCAAACATCTCAAGAGCGCCGGTGGCGATACGTTGAAGAAATGCTATCAGTGCGCCACTTGTTCGGTTCGTTGCCCGCTCTCAACGGACGAAAAGCCCTTTCCCCGAAAAGAAATGATCTGGTCGCAGTGGGGAATGAAAGACAAATTGCTCGCTGATCCCGATGTCTTTCTCTGCCATCAGTGCGGTGATTGCACCACCTATTGTCCGCGCGGGGCAAAACCGGGAGAGGTTCTCGGCGCCATCCGGGCTTATGCCTACACCCATTTCGGATGGCCGTCCGGGCTGGCGAAGCTGGCTTCTTCCGCCAAAGGGCTGCCGATGTTGATCGGGATTCCGGTGGTGGTGATTTTCATCATGTGGCTCATCTCCGGAGCGATGCATATTCCCACCAAGGAGCAGTTCGCCGATCACGGCTACCAGCAGTTTTTCGGCACCTGGGATTTTAAATGGTACGCGAAAAACATCTTTTTCATCGTCCTCATCATGGTGCCGTCTCTGGGCTTGGCAATGGTCTCCCTGTTCATGGGACTGAGCAAACTGTGGCGGCAAATGGCGGCTAACGCCGGCATCAAGAGTGAATTCCGTCCGTCGGTACCGCAATTCATCAGCCAGTTTCTGTGGCCATCACTGGTCGAGATCATCAGCCACAAGCGGTTCAAGGAGTGTGGAACCAATCATGATCGTACTCGCGGGCATCTGCC
>JAUVWB010000025.1 GCA_030604345.1 Desulfofustis sp.
ACCGGTATTTTCCTCCGGGAACGGTGCATGTCTGCGTCGTCGATCCCGGTGTCGGAACCAATCGCCGCATCATCGCCCTCCAGTGTGACACCCATTTCTTCATCGGCCCCGACAACGGTGTTTTCACCCAGCTCCTCAACAACCATGAGCCGGTGGACGTCTATCAGGTGGAAAACCAGAAACTCTTCTTAAAAAACGTATCCAAGACCTTCCACGGCCGTGACATCATGGCCCCGGTGGCCGCCCGACTTGCCTCCGGGATGTCCATCGTCCATGTGGGGCCGCGCATCGCCAGAGACGCGTGTGCACTGATCAGCCTCCGGGATCCGATCGTAAAACGTGACGGTATCGCCGGTGAGGTTATCAGCGTCGACTCGTTCGGCAACCTCAGGACCAACATCACCAAGGCTCATTTAAACCGTGTCGATCTCGGCAAAAAACCCTGCATCACCCTGCGCTCCTACGCCATCGGGTTCTCCTCCGGCAGTTACGAGGACATCAGCGACACTCTGCCCACCGCCATCATCAATAGCAGCGGAGAACTGGAGGTCTGCGTAAAAAAAGGGAACGCCGCCCGGCTCTTGCGTGTAGGCCGGGGCGAACGGGTCTTCGTGCACGGCCATCGCAGCGGCTGTCAGGACGCCGACGTGGCGATCTGATCGCCGGCCGGACCGCACCCATCACTCGTTAGCGGAGCAGGGCAAAGCGCTGCCAGAAGTCGGGGAACGATTTTTTCACACAGGCCTCGCCGGTAATCCGCACACCCGGTACCCGCAAACCGGCCAGGGCCATGCTCATGGCCATGCGGTGATCGTTGTAGGTCTCGATTTCGGCCCCGCGCAGTCCTCTGCCGCCGCGCCCATGGACCACCATTTTGTCCGGATACTCGTCCACCCGTACGCCGATCTTGCCAAGCTCGGTGACAACCGCATGCAAACGATCACACTCCTTGATGCGCAGGTGGGCGATATTGCTGATCTCGGTCTCACCTTCGGCAAAGGCGGCCACAACCGCCAAAGTCGGCACCACATCCGGCATAGTGCCCATATCCACCGAGATCCCCGCCAGCCCGCCACTACACTCGAGGGTGATACCGTTTCCGGTCTGGGTAACGGTGCACCCCATACGGCCCAATAACGGAACCAGCATGATATCGCCCTGAATAGACAGTACCGGCACGTTGGTCACGGTGACCCGGCCGCCGGCGATAGCGGCTGCCGCCCAGAAGTATGATGCGTTCGAGGCATCGCCCTCGATCCGGTACTCCCGAGCTCGGTATACCCCTTGCGGTACTCGGAAAAAGGAGAAATCGGGGGCCGCCTCAACGGCAATACCGAAATCGGCCATGACGCTCAGCGTCATGGCCACATACGGTTTGGACAGGATCTCGCCCTGCACTTCCAGTTCCGCCTGTTCCCTGGCAAACGGGGCAACCAGCAGCAGCGAGGAAAGATACTGGCTGCTCCTTCCCTCGGGCAGCACCGTCCGGCCCCCGCTCAAGCCGTTGGCCCGAAGGAGCAGAGGCGGACAACCATTGCCCTGCACGGATTCGACGTCCACTCCCCAGCCGCGCAGCGCCTCCAGCAACGGCGCGATGGGTCGTTGGTGCATGCGCTCATCACCATCGATGACACATTCACCCTGCGCCAACGCCGCCACCGAGGTGAGGAACCGGGTGGCGGTACCATTGTTGCCGAGGAACACCGGCTGCCCGGGGGCACTGTTCGCACCGCCGGTACCGTCAATCGTCCAGCGATCCGGCTCCGTCGTCAGCGAAACACCCATGGCACGCAAGGCTGCTGACGAGTAATCGGTATCCTCGCTGACCAGCGGCTCGATAAGGGTCGATCGGCCCGCCGCCAGCGCCGCGGCAATCAGCGCCCGCTGGGTGATCGATTTGGAACCGGGAACAGAGACGGTGGCGGCCAATTCGGACACCGGTTGTATCTCAATCATCGTCGACTCCTGGGTTTCTTTCTCGTGAAGTGCCCCCCGGCACGACCACCTGCAGGCCCGGCCGGAAGCCACCGCTGAACATCGGTTTCAGGGGGCGACGGTGGCACTCTGGCGAAGCAGCGCCTGTCGCATCACCGCCAGTGGAGCCTCACGCCCGGTCCACAGTTCAAACTGCGCCACGCCCTGATAGAGCAGCATCTGCAGGCCATCGATACAGCGGCAACCGGCGGCAGCCGCATCCCTGAGCAGCCTGGTCTGCAGCGGAGCGTAAACCGCATCCATGACCACCTGAAAGGCCGGCAGTACGGCCGGATCAACAGGTATCGCCGAGACGTTCGGCGTCATACCGACCGAGGTGGCGTTGATCAGGATATCTGCCTTCTGTTGTCCTGTCTCGTCCAGCGGGAACCACGCGCAGTCAAGCAAGCGGGCCAAGGCCCGGCCTTTTTCCGCACTCCTGCTGTGAATGATCACGTCGGCGCCGGCCTCGATCAAACCGAAGGCAACGGCTTTGGCGGCACCTCCGGCGCCAAGAATGACGGCCGTGCTCCCGGCCAACGGGATCTCCTTTGCCAGGGCCCGGTTCGAACCCAACCAATCCGTATTACACCCGTAAAGCCTGCGCCCGGTTTCGGAAACGCGGACCTGGATAGTGTTGACCGCACCGATCCGGGCAGCCAGCGGATCTATCTCGTCCATCAGATCGAGGACCGCCTCCTTGAACGGGATGGTGACGCTGGCTCCGGCCACACCGAGGTGGCGCAGCGCGGCAACAGCGGCGGCCAGGTCGTCAGCCGGCAGCGGGATATAGACCCGATCTTCATGAAGAGCGGCAAATGCGGCATTGTGCATGACCGGGCTCAAGGAGTGACGCACCGGGTTGCCGATTATCCCATACACCAGGGTCTGGCCCGTGATTTCCATCGATTCACCTGAAAAAACAACGTGATGAACGAACCGTCACAGCAGAAGAGCGGAAGCTATTGCACCGCTCTACCGGGCCACACGTCAGCAGGCCGGACATAACGGTGGCGACACCGTCAGGTGGTGTGACGATCGCCCTTTTTACCCGCCATCATTTTCCCAGCCAACCAACCGAGCAGGGAGACCACCGCCAGATCGTCGACGATACCCAGCCCGAGAAACCAGTCGGGCAGCAGATCGTAGGGCGATAACAGATAGAGAAGCCCGGCCGCCAGCATAATCCGCACCCGCCACGGGGTTGTCGGCTCGATCATCAACCTGAGATAGCTGACGATCGGCCGAAAGAACTGCTGCAGCCGCTCTGTCACCGGTGTTCCCCGCTTCATGATCTCCTAGACCTCCAGGGCACCGATCAGTTCCCGGATGGACTGCAGGTCATGGTCCTGCACATAGGCGCCGATGCCTTCCACCACTTCCTCGCTGATCCGTGGATTGATGAAATTGGCGGTGCCAATCTGCACCGCGGTAGCCCCGGCCAAGATAAACTCCAAGGCATCTTCGGTACTGTCGATACCACCGATACCGATCACCGGGATAGCCACCGCCCCGGCCACTTGATAGACCATACGCAAGGCCACCGGTTTGATGGCCGGCCCGGACAAGCCGCCGATGACATTGGCCAGGACCGGTCGGCGGCGTTTCAGATCGATGGCCATGCCGATCAAGGTATTGATCAGCGAAACCGAATCGGCTCCGCCGTCCTCGACAGCCCGGGCCAGGGCAACGATGTCGGAGACGTTGGGCGACAACTTGACCATCACCGGAACGGCCGCCGCCTCCTTCACCGCTTCGGTTACCTTACGGGCCATCTGCGGGTCGGTTCCAAAGGCGACACCGCCCCGCTTCACATTGGGGCAGGAGATGTTGACTTCGAGAGCGGCGATACCGTCGACCGGCGCCAACCGCTCGGTGATCTCCCGATATTCTTCGACGGTGTCACCGAGGATGTTGACAATGACCGGCACGGCAAGGTTGCGCAGATACGGCATCTTTTCACTGATGAACCGTTCCACCCCGACATTTTGCAGCCCGATGGCGTTGAGCATGCCACAGGGCGTTTCAACGATGCGCTGGGGAGGGTTGCCCCGCCGCGGATGCAGGGAGATACCCTTGACGATAACCGCACCAAGCCGATGCAGATTGACCAGGTTCTCGAACTCACGGGCATACCCGAAGGTCCCGGAAGCGGTCATGACCGGATTCTGCAAGACCAGGGAGCCGATATTGACCCGTAGATCGGGATACTGCTTTGGATCATTCACATATTCCATGCCAGATCCTCCGCGTTGAAAACCGGCCCGTCGATGCAGACGTGCAGATAGCCGCCGCCGCTGGCATCAACATTGCACCCGAGACAGGCGCCCATGCCGCACGCCATGACGCTCTCGATGGAGACCTGGCAGGCCGCCCCTCGATCGGCACAGAAACGGGCCACCTGGGCCAACATCGGCTCAGGACCGCAGGCATAGACGACGCCCGAGGGATCGATCCGCTCGCCGTCCAGCAGATCGGTCACCAACCCGGGGCGGCCGTATGAACCGTCATCGGTGACCACCTGCAGCGGCAGACCGAACTGCTGGAAATCGGGGACCAGCGGCGCCACATCATCACTGCTTCTACCGCCGAGCATGATCTGATCGCGGTTGAGATCCCGACCACTCTGGCAGATTCGTTTGGCAAGAAACAGCAGCGGAGCGATTCCCAAACCACCGCCAATCAGATAGGCCGGTCGTTCGGCCTCGATCCGGTAGCCCCGTCCAAGCGGGCCGAAGACGTCGAGGGCCTCGCCGACCTTGGTCCTGGCCAACAGATCGGTGCCGCGACCGACCACCCGGAAATAGATCTGGATCTGACCGTTACTGCTGGCCTGATGGATCGAAAAGGGGCGCCGCAACAGTGGATCCTTACCCAGACCGGCACGGATCATGACAAAATGACCGGGCCTGGCCTCGGCAGCAATCTGCGGGGCTGCCAAGGTCAACCTGACCGTCTTCGGAGACAACTGCTCAAATCGGATAATCCTTGCTTTTTCCTGATGTTGGGCCATAATAACGTGCATACGAAAGGTTTTTGTATCTCCGCCCGGTCCCGCACCTAACCCGGAAACCATGGAACACTACCTGCTCGGCTATCTTGCCGCCTTTTTCTTGGGGGCTGTCATCGGCAGCTTCCTCAACGTGGTTATCCTCCGTCTGCCGCAGGAAGGGGCCTCGGTCGTCTTTCCCGCATCCCACTGCCCCCAGTGCCGGACGCCGCTCTCTTGGTACGAGAATATTCCGCTTGTTTCTTATCTGCTGCTGCGCGGCAAATGCTCCCACTGCGGGGTCGCCATTTCCCTGCAGTACCCGGTTGTCGAACTGCTCACCGGATTGATGGCCATGGCGGTACTGGCCCGGTTTGGCCTGACGCCGACTGCAGCCGTCTTCTTTCTCTTCTGCGCCGCGCTGATAACTATAATCTGGATCGATATCCATCACCAGATAATACCTGACTTGATCAGCCTGCCGGGGATTGGTATCGGGTTTCTTTTTTCCTTTGTTTCTTCGTTCATCGGCTGGCAGGATTCATTGCTCGGCCTGCTCGCCGGTGGCGGCTTCTTCTATCTGATTTCGCTGGGCTATTATCTGGTTCGCAAGCAAGAGGGGCTCGGTGGCGGTGACATCAAGTTGTTGGCCATGCTCGGCGCCTTTCTCGGCTGGCAATCTCTGTTGTTTATCATCTTCGCCAGTTCGGTGACCGGCTCAATCGCCGGGTTGATTGCCATGCGCTCCCAGAAAAAAGGGGGCTCGACCCGAATCCCCTTCGGCCCGTTCCTCGCCGTAAGCGGTCTGGCATATCTCTTTTTTCGGCCGCAGATCAACCACCTCTTCCTCTTGTATCTGAACACCCTGAGTTGACCGCAGGGATGATATCCCCACCTTGACAGCGGCATGCTGTCCCGAGCCGATGCGTATCATCACCGCTGGCGGAGGGGCATAACAAAAAGCCCCCGATCGGCTTGACAGCGCCGATCGGGGGCTGGTTGGTTCGATCCTCTGAGGTTGCGGTCACTCAACCCGCAACGGCGATCGATCAGGCTTCTACCTCATGCTCGACACCGACAGCTATCTTGTAGAGCAGCGTCAACAGGAAGAAGCCGGTGGCCCAGATACCAAGGGTGATTCCCAATTCGTTCAGGGTCGGGATATATTCGGTCACCTCTTCCAGCGGGTTCGGCACGAAGCCCGCGAAAACGAATCCGAGTCCCTTGTCTGCCCACAGCGCCAGGAAGATCAGCGCGGCGGCGGTGCCCACCAGACGATAATCGAACACCTTGAAGATTTTCATGTAGGCGAGGATGCCCAAGCCGGCGAAGTTGAACAGGGTCGCCGTCCACATGAAGGGGACCAGGTTGTTGTAGACATGGCCGTCATGCTCGAGGCCGAAGAACAGGTACTGGAGGCTGTGAATATGTCCTGGTACTTCCGAATAATAGCCGACGAAGAACTCGAGCAGGAAGAAGAAGGTGTTGATGATCACCGCGTACATGATGATCGTCGTCAGCTTCTGGATCGCTTCCTTGCCGGCGTCGAAGTTCGCAAATTTTCGCATGACCAGACAGGCCAGCAGGATCAGCGAGGGACCGGCAGCAAAGGCGGAGGCCAGGAAGCGGGGGGCGATGATCGCCGACAACCAGAAATGCCGTCCCGGCAGACCGCAGTACAGCATGGCGGTAACGGTATGAATGGAAACGGCAAAGGGGATGGAGATGGCCACGAAGAAGTAGATCCATTTCGGCGGCGGCACCTGCTTGCGCTCGGCGGTGAGGATAACCCAGCCGCACAGGATGTTCAGCAGCAGATAACCCCAGAGCACGCACATATCCCAGAACAGCATGGATTGCGGGGTCGGGTAGAAAATGACGTTAAGTCCGCGCAACGGCTGACCGAGGTCGGCCATGATGAACATCAAACACATCACCAGGGCCGAGATGGCGAGAAATTCGCCAAGGATGGTGATCCTGCCGAAGGCCTTGTAGTTGTGGATATAGTAGGGCAATACCAGCATCAGACCTCCGGCGGCAACGCCGACCAGGAAGGTGAATTGGGAGATGTAGAGGCCCCAGGAAACGTCCCGGCTCATGCCGGTCAGTCCGAGGCCGAATACATATTGTCTGAAATAGCAGGCCCAGCCGATGGCGATACAGGTGCCGAGAATGGCAAGCCAGATCCAGTAGGCCGGTTTTCCTTTGAGAGTCTTTTCAATCATGACAACCTCACACGATGTAGAAGACTGACGGCCTGGTGCCGGCAGCTGAGTTACGCTGAATGGTGAATTCCTGATTCAATACCTTCCTGATCTCTGATTCCGGGTCGTTCAGGTCACCGAAGACCATGGCTCCAGTGCCTTGGCAAGCCTCGACACAGGCCGGCTCGAGGCCAAGCGCCAGGCGCTCGCCGCAGAAATTGCATTTCTCGACGACACCGCGCATCCGGGTCGGGAAATCGGGATTGTAGGTCTCGATATAGGGTCGGGGATCTTCCCAGTTGAAGCTCCTGGCGCCGTACGGGCAGGCAGCCATGCAGAAGCGGCAGCCGATGCAGCGATGGTAGTCCATGGCAACGATGCCGTCTTCCTCGTGAACGAAGGTCGCCTTGGTCGGGCAGACCTTGACACAGGAGGGGTTGTCACAATGGTTACAGAGGACCGGGAACTGATTGTTCAGGACCGTTTCCGAACGCTTGTTATGGGATTGATCGACAAAGGCATTGGCGAAACCGGTCTTCCAGATCCACTTGACCTCGCTTTTTCGGTTCTGAATCTTCGGGATATTGTGAACCCGGTAACAAGCCTCGATGGCCTTGTCCAGCAGTTCCTGATTCCCATAAAATTTGCGCATGTCGATCACCATACCGAGCCGGACGCCGGTCGGCGCCGGTCCCCCATGGCCGCCATGAGCAGCTTCAGTTCCGGAGGCCGCCAGCGCCGACCCCGATGTCAACGTGACCACGGCCGGAGCGCTGATGCCGGCAAGTACCGTGGCGCCGGCCATCTTCAGGAATTTTCTTCGTTTGTTATCCATCAGTGAGCCTCCTTCTTTGCTGCAGCTTCTGTCGGGGTCAAATGACAATCCCAACAGTCGGGGGTTACAGCCGCGTAATCGTGACAGGTATCACAAAATTTTTCTTTATTGGAATGGCATTCCATACAGGCCATCTGTAAGCCTTTACGATACTCCTTGCCGCCCACCGTGACCGCCACGCGATCGGTGTTACGGAGCACGTCGTCGCGCCACTCGTAGAGCAGTTGCATATGCTTGTCCCGCATGAAAGACGCCGATGCCACACATTCCTTTTCGCCGCCGGGCGGCAGTTCCGGTTTCGGTAGCGGACCAGCATCGAGGCGGTTGTACCAGACAGGAAACGTCACCATCAAGACGAAGATGACCAGACCTGTAACTATCATTGTTTTGTTATACATTATTTCTCACTCCTCTTATCTGGTCAGGTTTAGAGCAAGGTCCGCAGGCCCTCGTCCAGTTCGCCGCGAGTCTCGCCGTCCAGGATGATTGCGTTGCCCACCAGTTCGGTAACCCCGCAGACTCCGACACTGGGGTTCCAGTAATTCATCAGCGAGGTCAACGTGGCGCGGTCAATGGCACAGACGCAGGAGAGCATATTGACCCCATGCTTCTCCTCCACATACTTGACCGCATTAGCCCGCGGCAGACCGGAGCGCATGCGCAGTTCCATGATCTCGTCGGTATTGAGGCCGGTGCCCGATCCGCAGCAGAAGGTCTGCTCGCGGATGGTATTCTCCGGCATATCGTAAAAATTATTGACCACATGGTTCAGGATATAACGGGGCTCATCCATCAAGCCCATGGCCCGAGCCTGGTTGCACGAGTCGTGGAAGGTCACCTTGAGGTGATCGTTGCGGCTCTTGTCCACCTTGATCTTGTTATGGTGGAACAGATCGGCGGTAAACTCGCTGATATGCACCATCTTTGTGGAGGCTGCGTTCTGGAAGACCGTACCGGTAATCGGTGAGCGCGGCACTTCGAGGAAGTCGGCGGGACCGTTCATGGTGTCCATGTACTGATGCAGCACCCGCCACATGTGCCCGCACTCGCCGCCGAGAATCCACTTGACCCCGAGGCGCTTGGCCTCGGCGTACATCTTGGCATTGAGCTTCTTCATCGCCTCGTTGCTGGTGAACAAGCCGAAGTTACCGCCCTCGGAGGCGTAGGTGGACCAGGTATAATCGAGTCCGATGTGCTCGAAGAGGATCAGATAGCCCATGGCCGTGTAGAGGCCGGGCTCGGCAAAGACGTCGGCGGACGGGGTGATGAAGAGGACCTCGGCTCCTTTGCGGTTGAAGGTCGGGTTGATCCGCACGCCGGTCAGGTTCTCAATGTCGTCGGTGAGAAACTCCACGTTGTCCTTGAAAGTATGGGGCTGCAACCCCATGTGGTTGCCGGTGCGGTTGGAGTTGGACACCGGCTCGAGGATCCAGTTGATACCGACACCGACCAGGTGCAGCAGCTCGCGGAGCATCATGGTAACCTCGGCGGTATCGATGCCGTACGGGCAGAAGGCCGAGCAGCGCCGGCATTCGGTGCATTGATAGGAGTACATGAACCACTCCTTGATCACCTCCGGGGTCACCTCGCGGGCTCCGGCCAGCCGTCCGAGTAATTTGCCGGCCAGGGTAAAGTCGTTACGGTAGACGGAGCGGAGCAGTTCGGCCCGCAGAACCGGCATGTTCTTGGGGTCGCCGGTGCCAAGGAAGAAGTGGCATTTATCGGCACAGGCGCCGCAACGAACGCAGCAGTCCATAAAGATTTTCAGGGCACGGAATTTCTCCAACCGTTCCTTGAGACCGTTGATGATGATCTCTTTCCAGTTCTCCGGGAGTTTCCAGTCGTCATCTTCCGGCGACCATTCCCGGGCATTGGGAAAATGAAGTCCCTTTTGGCTGTTGAGGTATTCGACCTTGTCCTTCTTGGCAGGGAACGCATAATTGCCCGGCTTGAAGACTGCCGGGATATCCATCCAGTCCCTGGTGGGGATCGCTCCGGTGGACAAGGACGGTCCCTGCGCAACGCTTTTTGATAGTTGTTCCAGTTTTGCAAGTGCCATCGTTGAAATCCTTTTATGCTGTATTTATCAGAACCGTTCTTATTCGTCCTTTTGCGGAGCGGGTTGTTTCTCCACCGGGATACCGGCATCCACCATGAACTCGCGGAACTCGTCCTCATAGGCGTCATAGGAATGCGGTTTGATATCGGGGTTCCACGGATTCACATGGCGTACCTCGCGGGTGTTGTTGCGCATATTCCGCGTCGGGCTGAGAAAGACGCCGCCCAGATGCATCAGCTTGCTGAAGGGGAAGTAGATGAGCAGGACGCTGACCAGGAACAGATGGATGTAGAAAATGGAGCCGATATCGCCACTGATAACCGGGCTGAACGTGGCAAGGCCCACCGCCAATTGTTTGATGGCGTTGATATCCACGCCGTCACGCAGGAACATGCGCATCAACACACCGGTGATGCCGATGCCCAGCAGCAGCAGCAGCGGAAAATAATCGTTGAGCAGGGAGATGTAACGGACCTGGCGGTTAAACAACCGACGGCCGAACAGGTAGATGAGGCCGATCAGCAAACCGGCATCGGTCAGGTACATGGCCGGCATGCCGATCTCGAACATGGAATCGGCCCAGTCAAGCCAGGCGATGGCATCCGGAACCGGGTTGAGAAAGAGACGCAGGTGACGGATGACGATAATGAAGAAGGAGTAGTGAAAAGCAAGAGCGAACAGCCACAGCCACTTCGACGACTCGTAGGTGATCTTTGGACCGGCGTAGATCTCCGACTTGGTGTTGCGGAACAGAGACCGGAAGGTCAGGATCTCCAACGCCATCCGGGCCACCACCTCGGCATTGGTGTTCGGTGCTTCAAGCCGGTTGTGCTTGATGAAATCAAGCGACTTGGCCTGCCCGCAGGTGGTCTGGATGGAGAACGGAACCGGAGATTTGGCCCAATGGACGACTCGATAAACGAAGCCCCCCAAAAAGACCATGATGGCCAGATACGGCACGGCAACACCGAAGAAGTATTGCATGCCGGGTATCTGCGATCCGAGCCAGGCAATCAGGATCAGAGCGATGACTGCCAGGAATGAATAGGCATACTTCATTTGTTAACCTCGCTTCATGGTGAACTGTTTTGGATGCCCGCCACCCCGGCAACCCGATCCGGCCGACCGGACATCCGGTAATTTTGCTACTTCTTGATTTCCTGTATATTCTTC
>JAUVWB010000200.1 GCA_030604345.1 Desulfofustis sp.
GTTGCGCAACCTGCCACCGTCAAAGAGCGGCGCCGACACGCCGGCGATCAGCGAGCCGGCGACGGCGCCGCTGCTGGTGAGCGCGGCGAACCGGAGGGCCTCGAGGCCGATCGAACCGGAGAGGGCAAAGGACGGGTAGCGATCCGCCTCGGCCGCTCCGAGACGGGCGGTTTCCGCCGCCAGGGTCCGTTCGGCCCTGACGATGTCCGGCCGCTGTCGCAAGGTATCGGCCGGGATGCCGACGCCGATCCGGGTCGGTAGGGTCGGCAGGTCGGCCACTTTGTCGAGGCGTTCGGCCAGGCTCCCCGGCTGGCGGCCGAGGAGCAACTCGAGCCGATGCCGCGCCTGGATGATGTCGGTTTCCAGGCGCGGCATCTGGGCCCGGGTCTGCTCCCGATTGGCCAGAGCCTGGACCACTTCCTGGCGATCGGCCAGCCCGGCCTCGGCACGCCAGGTGACCAACTGCAGGGTCTCCGACTGAGCGGTCAGGTTATTCTGCGTGATGGTGCGCCGCAGCTGAGAGGTGCGCAGCTCGATGTAGCCGGTTGCTACTTCGGCGATCAGCGATACCTGGACATCGCGCAGCGAGGCCTCGGTCGCCTCCAGGTCCGCCTCGGCGGCCTCAACGGTGCGACGGGTGCGGCCGAACAGGTCTAGCTCCCAGCTGGCGTCAAAACCGGCGCGGTAGGACTCGCGGCTGCCGCCGCCGCTATCGTCGCTTGCTTCGCTGAACGCGGCTTGGCCGGAGGCGCCGATCTCCGGTACCTGCCCGGCCGCAGCGACGTTTCTGCGGGCCCGCGCTTCCCGTAAACGGGAGTGGGCCGTCTGTAGCTCCAGGTTGGCCTGCAACGCTTCATTGATGAGCGAGGATAACCGGGGATCGTCAAGCTGCTGCCACCAGCTGCTCAGGTCCTGCGCTTGCCAAGCGCCGGTTGTCTGCGAGAGCTGCGTCCAGGCGGCCGGCATGGCCGTCTCCGGCGACCGGTAGTCAGGGCCGACGGTGATGCAGCCGGATAACAGCGCTGCGAGCAACACGGCAGAGCACGGTAGGAGCAGGCGGTTCACTGGCATGGTCTCGTGGCTCATGGCGCCGACCGGGCAGGTTTGTTGCGCCGGTGGTTCAGAGCTCCTCTGCGGATAGGGGCGGGCGGCCGGAGAAGCCGCGGCGCAGCAGCCCCATCAATTCGTCGATCAGGCGCGGAATCTCGCGGTCGATGCCGATCTGCGAGGGAAAGATCAACCAGTTGGCCAGCAGGCCGTCAATAAAAGAGATGGTGGCGATGCTGGCCAACCGGATATCGTAATCGGGCGGCAATTGCCGTTTGTCAACGGCGTTGGTGAGGACGGTGCCGATCCGTCTCAGGCCGTCGCGGTGACAGTTGGCGCGGTGCAGGTGTTCGGCGCCGGTATCGGCCACCAGTTCGCATTTGTCGTGCAAGATGCGGAACAGCTGCAGGCGGACCGGATCGTTGGCCAGGGAGGTGAACAGGGAAAGCAATGTCTCGCGCATCAGGCCGAGCGGGTCTTCCTCGTCCTTGCTTTCACTGGCCTGGACGATCGGCTCGATGGGTTGAAACAGCTGGTCCCACAGGGCCGCGAGCAGATCATTCTTGTTGTTGAAATGCCAGTAGATGGCACCCCGCGTCACCCCCGCTTCCCTGGCGATATCGCCCAGGGTGGTGCGGGAGACGCCGCGCACCGAGAAGATCCGGATCGCCGCCTCGAGGAGGTCGGCGCGGGCCTTTAAGGCCTCTTCTTTGGTCTTCCTGGCCATGACTTACCGCTGCAGGTCCTGCCAGCCGCCACCGAGAACCTTGTAGAGTGTCACCTGGTTGACCAGCTGAGCCAATTTCAGACTCAGGTAGTTCTGACGTGCCCCGTACAGCGAACGCTGGGCGTCGAGCAGGGTCAGGAAACTGTCCAACCCCTGTTCGTAGCGTTGACTGGCCATGGCGTGATATTCCTGGTTGGCCTCCAGGTTGGCTCGCTGGGCGATCATCTGGTCGTGGTAGGTGGATACCGCCACCAGGGCGTCGGTCGCTTCCCGGAAGGCGATCTGAATGGCCTTCTCGTAGCGGGCCACCGTGATGTCCTTGCGGACGAGCGCTCCGTCGAGTTGCGCGTCCAGGCGACCGCCGGTGAAGATGGGCAGGCGGATGGCCGGCGAGAACAGCCACATGCGCGAATCGGAGCTGAACAGGTCGTCGAGTTCGGTACTGATCAGGCCGGCGTTGGCGGTAATGGTGATCGCCGGGAAAAAAGCCGCCCGGGCCGCGCCGATATCGGCGTTGGCCGCCTTCAGTTCATGCTCGGCGGCCAAGATGTCGGGTCGCTGCAGCAGCACGGAGGAGGAGAGGTGGGCCGGCAGATCGGCGAGCAACAGACGGCCGTCCAGCGATCCCTCACGCTCCTCGTCCGGTGGGATGATGGTGCTGACATCGGTGCCGGTGAGCAGGCTCAGATAGTTGAGATCCTGCGCTACCCGGCGCTGGTAGAGGGCCAGGTTGGCCTTGACCGCCTCCAGGCTGGTGCGAGCCTGGGCCAGGGCCAGCTCGTTGGCGATGCCGACGTTGACCCGCTGGGTAACGAGGTCGAACGATTCCTCCTCGATTCGTCGGGTATCTTTGGTGATCGCCAGCAATTCTCGATCGGCAAGCAGGTTCAGGTAGGCCCCGGCGACTTCGGCCACCAGGTTGATCAGAGCGCTGCGATGGCTCTGCTCCATGGCCAGGTACTGCTCCAAGGCTTTTTCTTCGAGGCTTTGCAACCGGCCGAAGAAATCGAGCTCGTAGGCGGCCAGGCCGACCTTGACCTGATAGATATCGCCGGTGGTGTGGCCGGCTCCGGAGAGCGTCCGCTGCCTCGTGGCCGAGCCGTCGCCGTCGATGGCGGGAAACAACGCCGAGCGTTGGATCCGGTACTGGGCCTGGTAAGCGGCGATGTTCAAGGCGGAGACGCGTAGATCGCGGTTGGCCGCCAGCGCCGTCTCGATCAGGCGTTGCAGGGTCGGGTCGGAAAAATAATCGCGCCAGCCGAGATCGGCGATGGTGCCGGTTTGGCCAGGCAGGGGTGTGGCGGTCTCTGCCGCCTGCGGTTGCCCGATCAGACTCTCTGCCACCGGCAGATCGGGGCGCTGGTAGGAGGGGATCAGTGAACAACCGCTCAGCAGCAAGCTGATTGCGGCACAGGCGCAAAAAAGAGGAGTAAAGACCTTCATGACTCAGTCACCGGGGTGATTGCTGATCGTTCCGCCTCGGTCTCGGTGCGGGGACGGGTTTTGAAAACGCGAATGACCACGTAGAAGAACAGGGGGATGAAGACGATTGCCAGGACCGTGGCCGAAATCATGCCACCCACCACGCCGGTGCCGATGGCGTGCCGGCTGTTGGCGCCGGCGCCGGTACTGATCGCCAGCGGCAGGACGCCAAGCATGAAGGCCATGGAGGTCATCAGGATCGGGCGTAGTCGCAGTTTGCAGGCGGCAATGGTCGCCTCGAACAGATCCGAACCCTGGTCGTAGAGCGCCTTGGCGAACTCGACGATGAGGATGGCGTTCTTGGCCGACAACCCGATGGTGGTGAGCAGACCCACCTGGAAATAGACGTCGTTTTCCATACCGCGCAACCAAGCCGCCGTCAAGACGCCCAGCACCCCGAGCGGGACGGCGAGCATGACTGAAAACGGTACCGACCAGCTCTCGTACAGGGCGGCCAGGCAAAGAAATACCACTAATACCGAGATGGCGTACAACGCCGGGGCCTGGGCGCCGGATTGCACCTCCTGGTACGACGCCCCGGTCCATTCGAAACCGATGCCGGGCGGTAATTGTGAGATCAAGTTGGCGATGGCGGCCATGCCGTCACCGCTCGATTTACCGGGCGCGGCCTCTCCGACGATCTCCACGGCTGGAATGCCGTTGAATCGCTCCAGACGGGGCGAACCGAAGCTCCAGTAACCGTCGGCAAAGGTGGAAAAAGGCACCATCTCCCCGACGTTGTTGCGCACATGCCAGATGGCGATGTCCTCCGGCTGCATGCGGTACGGGGCGTCGGCCTGCAGATAGACCTTCTTGATCCGGCCGCGGTGGATGAAATCGTTGACGTAATTGGAACCCCAGGCGGTCGACAGGGTGGCATTGAGGTCGGCGACGCCGACGCCGAGAGCCATGGCCTTCTCGAAGTCGATATCCACATGATACTGCGGCGTGTCCTCCATGCCGTTGGGCCGCACCCGGGTCAA
>JAUVWB010000224.1 GCA_030604345.1 Desulfofustis sp.
AGGAAACCTTCCTGCTCACCTCGACATCGTTGCAGCGGACCACCGAGATGGTCTCTGAGATCCTCAATGCCCACATCAAGCCGTGCACCCTCGAATATCTTGATCGTACCGCCATCGGGGCGGTCTCCGAATTTCTCACGACACCGCCGCCTACCGGGACCGAGGCCCTATTGATTGTTGAAATCGACGGCGAACGGCCCGTGGTCGAAGAACAGGCTCGGCGGCTGCAGAGACTGCTGGCCGAGCAGCCCGAATTCTTTGTCCGTCAAGCGAGCAATGATCGCGAGGTCGAGGAAATCTGGCAGGCGCGGCGAGCCATCTCACCCTCGGTGCTCAAATTGAGGCCGAACAAGATCAGTGAAGACGTGGCCGTACCTCGCTCCCGGATACCCGAACTCGTATCCTTCACCGAACAGCTTGCCCGTGAACTCGGTCTCCTGATTCTCACCTTCGGTCATGCCGGTGACGGTAACATCCACGTCAATATCATGCTCGACCGCGCCAACCCGGAAGAGGCCGAACGGGGACAGCAGGCCAAGGCGAGACTGTTCCGCAAGGCTCTGGATCTGGGAGGAACCCTTTCCGGCGAACACGGTATCGGTTTCAGCAAGGCGCCCTACCTGGGCGAAGAACTGAACCAGGCAACCATCGCCCTGATGAAGCGGATCAAGGATCTGTTCGATCCGAAACACATTCTCAACCCGGGGAAAATTTTTCCTCGGTCATAGCTTTGTGCACAGCGCTGCCGGAGGTCTCGTCAAAAACAATTTGACAGAAATCTGTTATCGTTTTATATAGAAGGATTGTCGCTTAAAAAACATCCTGCCCTGCAGGCGGTTTTCCCGCATCCGGACATCGACGCGTCATCTGCACCCATGTTTCATTCAAGCTGCAGCCGCTTCGGGAAAACAACATCACCAGCACCGATTGGAAACGATTACCATATCGTCCAGCAAACGCGAACGGAGATACACATGATAGAAGTTGACGTGCGAGGGGACCTCGAATTCGCCATTCGGCAGTTGAAGAAAAAACTGCAGATAGACGGTATCAAGCGAGAGCTGAAACGCCGCGAATACTATGAAAAGCCAAGCGTCAAGAAGCGGCGCAAACAGGCCGAGGCGCGGCGTAAGCTACGCAAGTTCAATCGCATTCGGAAGTCTCTGTAAGTGAGTTGGGCCGTGTTGCGTCATGATGGCGCAACACGGCAAACTCGTCTGACTCGATACCCAACGACCATAAAACCTTCGCCTCTCCTTGAACAGAGCGCTCCCCTCCGGGAGTTGTATCTTCGCCACCTTGCCGCCGAGCGGCGGCTGGCCGACAACACGGTAGCTGCCTATGCCGGGGATCTCCGGCAATTCATCGATTTTCTCGAAAAATGTGGGATACCCCGACTTGAAGCCGTGTCCCTGAACGAAATTCACGACTTCCTGTTGAGCTGTCGCAGCCAAGGTATCTCCAACCGCAGCAATGCGCGACGGGTTTCCGCTCTGAACGGTTTCTTTGGGTTTCTCGCCGCGCACCGGCACCTGGAATTCAATCCGTTCGCCACGGTCGATCTGCCAAAAAGCCGCAGATCATTGCCCAAGGCGCTCAGCGTCAACGAAGTTGATCGACTCCTGGTAGATCCGCCGCTGCCGACGCCCCTGCTCATGCGCAATCACACCATGTTGCTGCTGCTCTATGCCACCGGCCTGCGAGTCTCAGAACTGGTTGGCTTGAGCATCAACAGCTGTGACCTGACAGCCTGTTTTCTGCGGGTCACCGGCAAAGGCAACAAGGAGCGTTTGGTTCCCTTCGGCAAACCGACAGCCGATGCCATCAATCGCTATCTGGAGCACAGCCGTCCGCTCATCCTCAAGGGGCGGCGGAGCAGCGCCTTGTTCGTTACCGGCCGGGGCCGCCCGATGTCCCGCATGCGCTGCTGGCAAATCATCACCGCAACGGCCCGTGGCGCCGGTATCGATAAGCACCTTTCCCCGCACATGCTACGGCACTCCTTTGCCACTCACCTGCTGGCCAACGGTGCTGACCTGCGGGCCGTGCAAATGATGCTCGGACACACCGACATCGCCACCACCCAGATATACACAAAGATCGACCAACAGCGACTGAAAGCTGTCCACCGCTCTTTTCACCCGCGAGGATGACCAAAGGGCATTTGCTTTCAAAGCCGGCAATCGCTATAGTAACTGAGCATCACGACCATCCTCGCCGACAAGGCGGTACGGCGGCAACCGACTCGGCACCTGATCAGCTCTCCGGCTCGCCTCTCATCCGTTCCAACGGCACAACCGAGCGGCAGAAAAAAATCCAGCGGAGTTTTCCGGCCATGCGCGTGATCACCACCCATACCAACACCGATTTTGACGGGCTGGCGTCAATGATCGCTGCGCAGAAGCTCTACCCGGACGGCGTCTTGGTCTTCTCCGGCTCACAGGAAAAAACCGTCCGCGATTTTGTCGCCCAGACCCTTCTGTATCGCTACCAGTTTCTCAAGGCCAAACAGATCGACCCGGCCAAGGTGAACGAACTGGTTGTGGTCGACACCAGATCGTCACGACGACTCGGAGCACTGGCCGCCTGTCTGGACAACCCGCGTCTGAAACTGTACCTGTTCGACCATCACCCGCTGAGCGACGGCGATTTGTCAGGTCATATGGAAGTGATTCGCGATGTGGGTTCGACCATGACCCTGCTTGCTGAACTCCTGCAGGAACGGAACATCCCCATCAGCAGTGAAGAGGCAACCATCTTCGCGCTGGGTATTTACGAAGACACCGGCTCTCTCACTCATCCGACCACCACCCCCGATGACCTGCGCGCCGCGGCCTGGCTTCTCGAACAGGGGGCAAAGCTCGAGGTGGTCGCACAGTTCATCAGCCACGACTTGACCGCGCAACAGATCGGCCACCTCAACGACTTGCTGAAAAACGCCAAACGGGTATCGATCCAAGACCTGGAAATTGTCATCTCCACCCTGTCGCTCCCGGTCTATGTGGACGACTTTTCTCTGATCGTCCAGCGACTGGTCGCCATGGAAAATATCGATGTGCTGTTCGCCATTGTCGCCATGGCCGGCCGGACCTATCTCATTGGCCGCAGCCGCATACCAGATGTCAACGTTGGTGCGGTGGCCCGGGATTTCGGCGGCGGCGGACACGTTTCGGCAGCGTCGGCGACCCTGACCGGCATGGAACTGGTGGAGGCCTATGACCAGCTCGTCCGCAGCCTCCACCGGCACGTCCGACCGCAGGCCATCGCCCGGGAGATGATGACCTCTCCGGCCATCACCATCGCCGACGACGCGACGCTTTATGAGGCGCAGGCCTTGATGACTCGCTACAACATCAACGCCATGCCGGTGGTACCGCGCCAGGTAACGGGTGCCGACGGCAACGGCGCCTTGATCAGCGGCATCATCTCCCGCCAGATGGTGGAGCGCGCCGTCAGCCATGAGTTGGGCAAGCAACCGGTACAGGACTACATGGCCACCGATATCGAAGTGCTGTCTCTCAACGCGACGCTGGCCGACATCCAGGAGATTATCATCGAGCATCGCCAACGGCTGATACCGATCGTCCACGACCGGTCGATCAAGGGCATCATCACCCGAACCGACCTGCTCAACCGGTTGGTCAACGATCCCGCCAATCTGCCCAAGAACCTGCTCCACGAGTCCGAATACCCGTCACTGGAACGCAGCCGCAACCTCACCCACCTGATGACCGGCTGCCTCAGCGGGGCGGTCATCGAACTGCTGCAGACCGTGGGAGCGGTAGCCGACGATTTTCTCTACAACGCCTTTGTGGTCGGCGGGTTTGTCCGTGATCTGTTGCTGCGCAAGACGAACATGGATCTTGACATCGTCGTCGAAGGCGACGGCATTGCCTTCG
>JAUVWB010000064.1 GCA_030604345.1 Desulfofustis sp.
ATCTCGGTATTGATGCCAGACATGGTACTTTCATCAACACCTTTGGTCGCCAACCGGGCCCTGATCTCCCGCTCCAGGCTATCGGTCTCGTAACAGACCTGGCCCTGATGGATGTCATAATCCTTGCGCAGCGGATGACCTTTGAACTGCCAGTGGTTGAGGATGCGTCGCAGATCGGGATGACCGGTGAAAACGATGCCGTACTGGTCATACACCTCCCGCTCAGCCCAGTCGGCGGCACCCCAGACGGTGCTGACGGTGGGCAGCCCCCGATCCGGATCGGCCACCGGAACGACCACGTGGAGCAGCCAGTTCCTGGTCCAGTTGCGCAGGATATAGATCACCTGAAAGCGGGTCGGCCGGGGTCCCGGGTAGTCCAGGTAATCGACTGCCGTAATGTCGAGGAGCAGGGAAAACCCGAGATCCGGGTACGTCTTCAGGCGCTCCATGGTACGAACCAGCATCTCCGGGGCCACCTCCATGACGATGGAGTCCAGCACTTGGTGACACCGGTTGGCGGGAAACAGCATCCGGAGTTTGTCCTGCAGGGTCTCATTCATGGTCAGTCGAGGATTCCTTTGAATTCTTTATGGCGGTCGACAAGCACACTCTCCGTCTGGATCTGCTGCTGGATCTTGATCAAGGCGTCGAGCACCGCTTCCGGCCGCGGCGGACATCCGGAGATGTAAACATCGACCGGGATAATCGTGTCAATGCCCTGTACCGTACAATAGTTGTCATCGATGCCACCGGAACTCGCGCAGGCGCCCATCGCCACCACCCATTTCGGTTCCGGCATCTGCTCGTAGATCCGCTTGAGAATCGGGGCCTGCTTGTAGCTGATGGTGCCGCAGACCAACAGCAAATCGGCCTGTCGTGGCGAAAAGCGTACCACTTCGGCCCCGAACCGGGAGATATCATGCTGACTCGCGGCCGCGCTCATAAATTCAATGGCACAGCAGGCGGTCCCGAAGACCATGGGCCAGAGCGAGTATTGCCGTCCCCAGTTGATGATGGCATCAAGCTTCGTCGTGAGTACCGAGTCGCCGAGACTCGCTTCCAATCCTAACGCCAATTGAGCACCCCTTTTCTTAAAATGTAGATCAGGCCGGTCAGGAGCAGCATGATGAACACCGTCATCTCCACGAAACCGAGCACCCCGAGGTCTCGCAGGCTCACCGCCCAGGGATACATGAAAACCGCCTCGATATCGAATATGAGAAAGAGGATGGCCAGCAGATAGAATTTGACGCTGAATTTCTGGTCAGCCATGCCGACCATCCGCTTGATGCCGCTCTCATAGGGATCGTCCTTGGCCCCCCCCCGGGAGCGTGGACCAAATACCACCGTCAGGACCATAACGGTCGGGATGATCAAGGCCAGGCCGATGAAGATCGCACCCGATAGGACCAATTCCGTCGACATCGAAGCACCTCGTCATTTCTTGGCAGACAGACTTTCACCAGACAACGGACCAGTGGGCCCGCGAACTATCATCTGATACCACGCACCAGTGTTCGCTGTCAAGCAGAACAAATCCATCTTTTCAAACACTTAGCATCGACGCCGCACACTGTGTGTTGTGCAAATCCAGAAAAATTTGTGCATGCTGTGCCAAAAGAACTCAGCTCGCCATCTGCGCCCCCGCCCGATGATCACCCGTATCATCAACCAAGAGGGCCCTCTTCTTCAGGCAGCAGGGCATCTACCATCGCAAACGAGAACACGGACTCGTTTTCAAAACCAGGCTGCGCCTGCACATTGCGCACAGAACAGCTGTTCCCGTTCGATGGCCAATCTTCCTGATCAGTAATATGTAACAGATCGTGCAGGAGAACTTATGCCAGCCGAAGATATCTACTATCGTTTTGAATTTATACAGATAAAAACAATGGTACCACACCGTATCCCAACAAAGGGACGGCGCACGACAGAGAGGCCGGCCACAGAGAAAAAAGATCCATCAATATGCCAGGCAAACTACCGTCAAGGGCCCTTTGGTTCTCCTCCGGTCCAGTGCTTTCACCCGGCAAAAAACTGTTGAAACAGGGTGACCACCCGTTCGACAGCTGCCGCATCGATATCGAGGTGGGTCACCAGCCTGATCCGCGGACCACCGCTGATCGACACCTGATGCTCAGCCATGAAAGCACGCAATGGAACAACCGTCTCCGGCGGCACCGTGACAAAGACCATGTTGGTCTGCATCGTGTCGTATTCCACGGAGCACCGCGCCACCGTCTGCAATCCGTCGGCCAGCATTCGGGCATGTTCATGATCTTCGGCCAATCGCTCCCGGTGATGCTGCAGGGCATGGATCCCGGCGGCGGCGAGGATGCCGGCCTGCCGCAGGCCGCCGCCCAGCATCTTGCGCCAGCGCCGGGCCTGATCGATATCGACGCGTCGTCCGCACAAGACGGACCCCACCGGGGCACCAAGTCCTTTGGAAAGACAGACCGAAACGGTGTCAAATGGCCGGCACAGCTGCTGCACGTCTACCCCGCACTTGACGGCGGCGTTGAAAACGCGGGCACCATCCAGATGCAGTTTCAGCCCAAAGCGATCCACACACTCCCGGGCCTGCTCCACATAGCCGAGAGGTAACGCTAAACCGTTCTGGGTGTTTTCCAGGCACAGCAGTCTCGTCTTGGCGAAATGAAAGTCGTCGGGCTTCACCGATGCCGCCACCCGTTCCAGGTCTAACGTGCCGTCAGCGGCGAAATCCAGCGGCTGCGGCTGAATCGAACCGAGCACAGCGGCACCGCCACCCTCATATTTATAGGTATGGGCAATCTGTCCGACGATGTATTCGTCTCCCCGTTCGCAATGAGTCAGCAAGGCCAGGAGGTTGGCCTGGGTGCCGCTGGATGCGAAGAGCGCCGCCTCGGTCCCGATCATCCGGGCGGCCAATTCCTCCAGTCGATTGACCGTCGGGTCCTCACCGTACACATCATCACCCACCGGGGCTTCAGCCATGGCCTCCCGCATCGCCTCAGTGGGCTTGGTAACCGTGTCACTTCTCAGGTCTATCTGCCGCATTTGGTTTCTCCTTCCGGCTCCATATGAACCGTCGCCTCAATGGCGAAGCGCCGGCGTAATAGATCTTCTATCTGACAGGCCTGTTGATGAGCCTCACGCAGAGTCAGGGTTGGGGACATGGTCACATGGAAAGTCAACTCCAGATGATCACCGTAGCGATGCAGATGATAATGATGGGGGACCACGCCGAAATGTAAACCTTCGATGGCGGCTTCGATGTCCATGAGCAGGCTATCATCGGGAGTCTCACCGATCAACCGGTTGATTGACTCTCTGAGTATCTCGTAGGAGGCGTAGAAAATCATCAGGGCCACCAGGATCGCCAATACGCCGTCGATCCACCAGAACCAGGAACCAACCAGTATGCCGGCCAGTACCACCAGTGAGGAAAGGGCATCAGTTCGATGATGCCAGCCATCGGCTTTCAACACCTGACTGCGGGCTCGCCGGCCGGCCCAGAAGGCACCTTGCGCCATCCCTTCCTTGACGACAATGGACAACACCGTAACCGCCACCGCCAACCATCCATAGGTAACGGCGGTTCCGGAACGCAATTGCTCGACACCCTTGAAAACGAATTCGAGACCGATGAGGGCCAGCAATTCGCCAACCACCACCGAACTGACGAGGTCCGCCCGTCCGTGGCCGAAGGGGTGCTCATCGTCCGCCGGCTTGGCTCCGACCCAACCGCTCAAAACAACGATTACCGACCCCAGCGAGTCGGTCAAGGTATGCCAGGCATCGGCCATCAACGCCACCGATCCGGTTACCATCCCCACCCACAGTTTCAGCAAAAACAGGATGATATTGCCGACAATCGACAACCAGCCTGCCAGCAGAATCAGGCGCCGTTTGTTGTTATCTGCAGCTTCCACAACCAAAGAGATAGTTCATTTTTTTTGCTTTCCGCGACGATCGCTACCTGCCCTGTCGCTCCGTGCCGGCTCAGACTTCTCATCATGTTTGTAGCCCTGGCCCCGATGATAGCCCGAATTACCGTCAGCCACAAGCCGGTGCCGCATTTTGCCTTGTTTTTCCGAGTGGCCAGGCTTCTGTGGAACACGATACGAAAAGGAGTACGTAACGGGTTCAATGAATGATGGTCCGGAAAACCTTGACAACTTCGGGATCGAAATGGGAACCGGAATGAGCGGAAATATAATCGAGAGCGGCCGCACGGGACCAGCCGGGCCGGTAGGGGCGCATTGAAGTGAGGGCATCGTAGACATCTGCCACCGCCAGGATCCTGGCGGTGAAATCGATGTCATCTCCGGCCAGCTTGTTGGGGTATCCGGAGCCATCGTACCGTTCATGGTGTTGCTGGATCATCGGCAAAATATCCTGGTAGGCCTGGATTGGCTCGAGGATCCTCACGCCCCGTTCCGGATGACTCATAATCTCGGCATATTCCTCCTCGGTGAGCCGTGACGGTTTATCGAGAATCGATCGAGAAACTCCTATCTTGCCGATATCATGCAACAATCCTCCACGATTCAAGCGCAGTACCTGCTCTTCCGCAAGACCGAGACCGGCACCGATCATTCCAGCCAGCACGGATACCCGCTCCGAGTGGCCGGATGTCCATTTTGATTTGGCGTCGACCGTACGAGCCAGAGCCTCGATCGTACCGTTCGCCAGCCGTTCGAGATTGTCCAGAAGCTCTGAATTGGACAGGGCAATGGAAACCTGATCGGCTAACTGTCTCAGTTGTTTGAGCTCGATATCATCGTAGGCCCTCAGGTGTGCATGGGCCAGGATAACGATCCCTTTGACCTGCTGCTCCTGCAGCAGCGCGACGGAAACAATCGTCCCGTCACCATAACGGCGCAGCCGGTCGATCCGTGCGAGATCACTGAGGCCCCGTGGCCAGACAAACGGCGATTCGCTGCGAAACAGTACCCCTTTCTGTCTGTCGTGAATGGTAATATACTCGGCGACCGGCTCCGACCATTCATCGGATAAGATATGGACCTTCAGATAATCCTCCGACCGGTCGGCCGCGAGACCGAGAATAACCGTCTCGCATTCGAAATAGGTCTTCAGCATCGGCAGGGTAACCCTGATGATATCGGGCAACGTAATCGAGCCGAGAATGGCACGGTCGATTTTATCAATCGCCTCCAGCGCAGCAAACTGCTTGCCTAACTGACGAGACATGGCGTTGAACGAAACGGCCAGCTCCTCGAACTCGTCACCCGTTTTCAGTTTGATTTCACTGGAAAAATCTTGGGCGGCGATCTGCCGGGTCCGCTCCTTGAGTTCGCCCAGCGGCGCAAGCCCCCGGCGAATCAGGATCAAGGAGACCAGCAGGATCAGCCAGAGGCCGAGCAGGATGGCAAGAAACAGATTACGCTTGAAACTTTTCAACGAAGCCAGCAGGTAGTCCTCCGACTGCGCCAACACGACGGTCCACATTCCGGCACCGAATTTCGCCTCGAGGAACAGGTCCCACTTTCCCGCGAGATAACGGTGCCCGTCATGGACATATTCTTGGTATTCTAAGATTTCATCACTTTTCACTTCGATCTCCGTATCTGCCGCCGCTGGAGACGCATAGGTGGAGACCAGGGCCAAGCCATCACGATCGTAGACAGTGAGTTCAGTGGCAGCAGGCAGCAATGGAACCATTCCGATTCCCCAGAGATACTGAAAATTCACTTTGGCCACCAGCCACGCGCTGCCACCTTGCGGGATAACAACGGGCAAGGACAGGAATACGGCAGGAAATCCATGTGCCGCGGTGACGGAAAAAAGGGAGACCCGACTGTTTCGCTCCTTAAACGTCTCGGTTACCACACTCTCGCCGACACTGAGAGAGTTCCCGACGATGAAGGTCTGTTCACTTGCGTCCGTAACCAACACCAGCTCATCAAAGAGTTCGGCCATCTCTGCAAACCCGTCTTGCATCCGCAAGACCTGTTCCACCCCTTCTTGTTCGATCAAATGCCCGAGAAAGCTCAGTTGATCCCCCAGCCTTGACAGTCGCTCATAAAGAGAAAAACCATAGGTCTTGGTTTCCCTGACCAGCTTGTTTACATTCTGGTCGAGGAGCTCAGCACTGATTCGTTCATAGAAAAAGAACATTAAACCAAAGGTTGGCAGAAAGGCACTTATCAGGAATAACAAGATAAATTTTCGAGCTACTTTGCTTTTTCCCAAAAATGAAGGCATGGTGCGTAGCCAACTCATCAGTAATCTGAAGCCCGTCCGTAATAACCGCCATTGTTGGCCCGGACGATATCATCCTGACTTGGTGCGGCAGTGAAAGGAGGACGGCTTCTGCCATCCGGTCCTTTGCTGAAGAGGTCGTAATCGGAATTCACCGGGACGAGAGAGCGATTCTTTCGCATGGCTCCTGGAGAAAAGCCGTCTCTTCCCGGTTCTGCGCCATCTATTTTGAGATACTCATAAGGGTTTCCCCACGGATCACGGAACCCAGCGTACCCGATCTCAGCCAAGTTGCGAGGATATTCGTTGTGCTCGGCGTTGTACAAATCGATACGCGTGCTCAACATCCGCAGGTCCTTGATCGCCAGCACGTAACGGGCCCGCTCGCGGTAGGAGAGATAGTTGGGTGTGGCAATGGCCGCAAGAGTGCCGATAATGGCTATCACGATCATCACCTCCAGCAGCGTAAATCCCCCCCGGCTGGAGCGATGTCCAGAATCATTAGTCATGGCGATGTGCCGTTGCGCACTAATCAGGCACGGCCTCTTTTTGCTCCGGAAAGATGAGATTACAACCGGTTGCTAGTATTGATTCCAGATAGCGTAACCCTGCTTCTCATAGGAACCGATGCACTCCTGATATGCTTGGTAGGAGTGTGCGGTTCGCCAGCGGTCGACGGTGCACTCCTTGATCTCACCGGTATTACGGTTCAACAACAGCGTACGAGAATGCTTTTCGCTGAAGGAAGCACAACCGACGCAGCAGAATAGCAACAGACCCGTGGCACATATCACCACTGCACTACGGTTTCGAAGTATGGTAGACTGATGATTCGCTATTGTCGTCTCCCTGGCCGCCCGCAAACACCATCGCTTCAGCATCATTTTCATGATTCCTGTCATGCCTGTCAAGCTCATTGTATGGAAATCAATACCGTTTCCCGGTTTCCGACAAAAACGGAATCTGCATCAATCACCGTCAAGCACGATTATTTCCCCAAGGGCCGGCCGGAGATACCGTTCTTCCGGCCGCATGGATCGCTGCAAGACTCGATTGAGATCCAGCAGCGGATAACCGGGCGGCTCATCGCCCAAATGGAAGGTTCCCCATTGGCTCGGCACGAAATACCGGGCGCCAAGATCATCAAAGGCCTGGAGGGCCTCCTCCACGTTGAGATGGGGATAATGCATGAACCAGCGGGGATGATAGGCGGTGATCGGCAGCAGGGCGTAATCGATGTCGTCGAAGACCCGGCCAAATTCGCGATAGCCGACGAAGTAGCCGCTGTCACCGCCGAAATAGATGGTCATGCCACCGGAACGGATCAGAAAACTGGCCCAGAGAGAGTCGTTTCGCCCCCTTCCCAGCCGCAGGGACCAGTGTTGGGCGGGAAGGCAGATCAGTTCATCCGTCCCGGCGAACGTCCGCTGCCACCAATCAAGCTCCACTACCGCTCCGTCATGCAGCGAACTGATCGACTCGCCCACCCCGAGCGGCACATAAAAACGGCTTGTGGCAGGCAACGCCTCGATGGTCGCCGCATCCAAGTGGTCGTAATGATTATGCGAGATAATGACATTGAGAGGACCAGGAAGGGCGGCCAGGTCTTGTTTCCGCAGGGCCGGGGGTGACACGCGTTTGGGCAGCAAGGCCCGTTCCGACAGCATCGGGTCGGTCAACCACCAGCTGTCATTCAGCCGGAGCAGGAAGGTCCCGTGGCCGATCCACACCAGGATG
>JAUVWB010000112.1 GCA_030604345.1 Desulfofustis sp.
AACCGTCAAATATGGCGGGAACAGTGCCTGCCTGGAACTGAGGATCGATCGGCTCGGCAAAATCATCGTCATCGATGCCGGCACCGGTATCCGTGAGCTCGGCAACCATCTGATGAAGCACGATCTGCCTCGGGGCCCGCTGGATATCGATCTCTTTTTGTCCCATACCCACTGGGATCACATCATGGGTTTTCCCTATTTCACCCCGATCTATATCCCCGCGACCAGGCTGCGGGTCTATGGTCCGGTTAGTTTCGAGGACGACCCGTTGCAGGATGTGGTGGGAGGGCAAATGAAATATCGTTATTTCCCCGTCAATGTCGGCGAGCTGGCCTCCAATATCGACTACATCCGGCTCCGCGAGGATCCATCCATCGACCTGGGCGGCGGCGTGACCCTGGCCACCAAGATCCTCAATCATCCGATCCTGGCACTTGGCTACCGTTTCGAGTTCGAAGGCACGGTGTTTTGCACCTGTTACGATACCGAGCCGTTCCGCAATCTCTTCATTACCGATCCGTCCCATCCCGACTATGACGAGGCCATGGCCTACGAGGGTCAGGTGGTGGCTGAAGAACAGAATGAGGCCATTGAACAGTTTTTTGCCGGTGCCGATCTGTTGATTCACGACGCTCAGTATACCGAACAGGAATACGCGGGCAAGATCGGCTGGGGCCATTCCACCTATGAGCAGGCCTGGGCTGCCGCCCAGCGGGCTGGGGTGAAACGGCTCGCCTTTTTCCATCACGACCCGGATCGAACCGACGACCAGATCGATGCGCTGGCTGCGAAATACTGCCAGCCGGGGACCTACGGCAGTATGGAAGTTTTTTTTGCCAGAGAAGGGCTGGAGGTGGATCTCTGTCCGCGGTAATCAGGACCGTATCGCCGTTCGCAACCGACTGACGGTTGCCGCGTCGGCGCACTAGGGAAGCAGCGGCGGTTCGGGGTACGAGATCAACCCCGAGTCGCCAAACGGGGTCAACAACCGATGACGGTTGTAGGCCTCGACCATCAACCGTTCCAGATTGACCGTATCTTCCACATTGTAGGCGAGCAGCGTCTGCAGCGCCGCTTCGTCGTCGTATCGCTGATACTGGCGCCACAACGCGACGGCACTGGAACCGTCGACGCCGTCCAGCAGGCCGCGGTGGATGCCGAATTGTTTTTCGCAGCCCTTGAGGCCGCCTCGACAGCCGAGCCTTGCGAGCACATGGCGCAGGTCGATCTGCGCCTGCTTTACCCTGAGGTGGAAAAAACGTTCGATTACCGGGATATCGAAGCTCCTGCCGTTGTAGCTGACGAGAACGGAGAACACTTCGAGGTCGCCGGGAAAATCGTCGAGATTGCGCCCGTTGATATAGACCCGAACGGAGTGACCGTCGTAGAGAGTGATGGCGGTGATCTCACAGAAGTCGCCGGCCGGGCAGGTCTCTATGTCCAGGTAGGCCGTGTGTTCTCGAAAGTGGGGAAAGATTCGCCAGGCTTGATGGCCGGGCAGCCGTTCGGTGAAAAAATGCGGATCGGCAGCCAGAGCCCGTCTTGATTCCTCCAATTCCCTCATCACGACAGCCCGGCCGCTGCGTGGTACAGCCAGGTCGGTGCTGAGAGCGTCTTCCCAACACTGGATGC
This sequence comes from Desulfofustis sp., assembly GCA_030604345.1. Next base: position 1,633 of record JAUVWB010000112.1, read on the forward strand.
CGTCCGCCCACCAGCGCCGTTCAGTGGCCGGCCCGACGCCGCTCAGGTGGCAGAAGGTATGCGGCAGCATGGCTGGCTCGTTCATTCTTCCGTCGTCAGCTTCCGGCGCATGGATTTGATTGAGCCGCGGTGTTGTTTTTGTTCGATTCGTCGCTTGCGAGCTGCCTTGGAAGGGGCGGTCGGTATCCGTTTCTTCGGTGGCTTCAAGGCCGCCAGTACAAGCAGTCGCAAACGGTGCAGAGCGTCCTCTCGATTCTTTTCGGTGCTGCGAAAGCTCTGCGCTTTGATGACCAGCACGCCGTCGCCGGTGATCCGGCGGTCACCGCTGGACAACAGCCGCTTTTTACAGCTCTCCGGCAGGGAGGATGGAGCGATGGGAAAGCGCAGGTGGATGGAGTTGGCCACTTTGTTGACGTTCTGCCCGCCCGGCCCGGCGGCGCGGATCTGGGTGATCTCGATCTCGGTCAGCGGAATGGCCAGGGTTTCGTTGATATGCAGCATGGCAGGTAAAGGCGGGCGTCATCCCTCGCCGATCTGATGGACCTTGAGCATGTTGGTGGTGCCGCTGGTGTGGAGAGGAAAACCGGCGGTGATGATCACCAGATCCCCGGGCCTGACCAGTTCTTCCTGTCGCGCTACCCGTATGGCCAGCTCGATCTGGTGGTCCATGGTCTGGGCCCGCTCGCAGGAGAGCGGCACCACGCCTCGCACCAATTGCATCTTTCTCAGACTGCCGGGTTCCGGGCTGATGGCGATGATCGGTGTCTGCGGGCGATAACGGGCTACCCGCAAGGCGGTGGAACCGGAGGTGGTGGCCGTAATGATCGCCGCCGCCGATAAATCGGCGGCTGTGGCGCAAGAGGCGTAGGAGATGGCGTCCGCCACCACCGGTCGGCGGTGGCGCAGCCCTTCGGCCAGGATGGCTTCGTAATCCAATGCCGCTTCGCTGATAATAGCCGTGCGAGCCAGGAATCTGACCGCTTCGAGAGGATGGCGCCCGACGGCGGTTTCCCCGGAGAGCATGACCGCATCGGTGCCGTCGAAGATGGCGTTGGTCACGTCGCTGGCTTCGGCTCGGGTCGGCGTCGGGTTGGTGATCATCGATTCGAGCATCTGGGTGGCGGTGATCACCGGTTTACCTGCCTTGTTGGCCGCTTTGATGATCCGTTTCTGAATCACCGGGACCTCTTCGGCCGGCATCTCCACACCCAGATCACCCCGGGCCACCATCAACCCGTCGGCCTCGTCCAGAATTTCCGCGAGGTTTTCCACGCCCTGGCGGGTCTCGATCTTGGCGATGATGCCCTGATTGCCCCCCGCCGACGCGATGACCTGCCGGACAACACGTACGTCGTCGGCCGTGCGCACAAAGGAGACGGCGATGAAATCGACGCCCTGCTGTACGCCGAAGATGATGTCCGCCCGGTCTTCTTCGGTGATCGAAGGGAGGTTGACGATCGCATCCGGCAGACTTACCCGTTTCCGCGAGGCGAGACGTCCGCCGGCCAGGACTCTGGTGGTGACCCGGTGATCGATCACTGCCTCGACTTCCACCTGCAATTTCCCGTCATCGAGCAGGATGACGGAGCCAACGGCCACGTCTCGAGGCAAGCCGTCGTAGCTCACCGGAATGGTGCCGGGGTCGTTGATGGAGGTGGAGAAATCGACACGTTCTCCCTCGACCAACAGGAGCTCTTCGGGCAGTTCGCCTACTCTGATTTCCGGGCCGCGGGTGTCGAAGAGCAGAGCCGTCCACGTGGCGGTGCGGGAGCGAGCCCGCTTGACCGTCTCGATAAAATGACTTTGGCTTTCCCGATTGCCGTGCGACAGGTTGATCCGGGCCACGTCCATTCCCGCCCCGATCAAATCGACAATGCTCTGTTCCGCATAACAACTCGGACCCAGGGTGGCGATTATTTTTGTTTTTCGTTTCAGTCGATGCATGGAGCAGACGATATCCGTCAAGGTGGGTTCACGTTATGAGCAAGGTACCAGAGCATATCATGCCTGAAAAGTGAAAAGCGCAGATGGCGTCGACGCCGGGACGGCCCGAACGAACGGGAAAAATTTGACTTTGCCAAGGCGAAGAAAATATACTGCCGATAGACGCGGCTCTTTTGCCAAAACCCGAGCAACAGCGGCAGGAACGGCGGAGACGCCCACCTCCGGCAGGAAACGAGCGTGCCATCAGAAGTGAGCATGAGAGGTTCACGGTGTGACCGACGACCGGCAAATTCACATCCTTGTTATTGACGACGATCTTTTCTTCAGACAAATCATCGGGGTGTTTCTGAGAAAAAACGGTTATACGGTGATCGAAGTCGATCATGGGGCCGCCGGCCTGCAGGTGTGTCGGGAACAGTCCATCGACGTGGTGCTGGTCGACCTGAATATGCCGACCGTGAGCGGTTTCGATGTCCTCACTGCACTCGGCCGCTCCGAGCCACACCTCCCGGTCATCGTGGTTTCCGGCAGCGGGGACAGTCGGGATGTGGCCAAGGCCCTGCGTTTAGGCGCCTGGAACTACCTCTTTAAACCGGTCGAGGATAACACCATCCTGCTGCACACCATCGAGACGGTGGTGGATCGGTCCCGCCTGCTCCGCGAAAACCTGGAATATCAGAAAAAGCTTGAGGACAAGGTCGCCCGCAAGACCACCGAACTGAGCCTCGTCAACGCACGTCTCCAAGAAGTGGTGGAGAGTACCAAGCGACTGCTTGGCTGTGGCGAACTCAAACAGAGCGGCAGGGTGATTCTTGAGGAATTCGGGCGTCACATGAAAACTCGAGGCGGGAGCATCTACCGGGTGGTCAGCGACGGCCTGGAGCACCTGTACAGCCTTGATCCCGGACATGCCGAGCCGTTTCTGCCGTTCCCGCTGCGGGAGAACAGCCTCTTTGCCCGGGCTTTGGCCAGTCCCGAGCCCTATTTCGTCGCTGACCTCGCCCACAGCCAGGAATTCCAGGGGAGCGGCTGGCCGCATTATCACGACAATTCCATCCTCTTTTTCCCCATCGTCGATGCGGCAGGCAAGACCATTGCCATAATCTCCCTGCACAGCAAAAATGAGCCTCCCTTCGTTATTCAGGATCGGGAGATCGGTACAATCCTTGCTTCCTATGCCAGCGAGGTCCTGCAAACGGCGGAAATGCAGGCGATGTTGAAAAAGAATGAGGCAGCCATGCTGCAGGGCCAAAAGATGGAGGCCATCGGCACATTGGCCGGGGGGATCGCCCATGACTTCAACAATATCCTGTCGGCGATAGTCGGTTATACCGACCTCAGTCTGTATGCCGGTTCGTTGCCGGCTAACATCAGGAATAATCTGGAGCAGATCAAAAAGGCGAGTAAGCGGGCCCGGGACCTGGTGCAGCAAATCCTGTCGTTCAGCAGAACCGAGGAGTTTTCCGAACAGCCGGTTGATATCGGCCTGATCGTCAAGGAGGCGTTGAAACTGCTCAGGGCCATCATCCCCACCACCGTGGAGATCGTTCACCATGTGGCCACCGGGTTGGGGATGGTCAAAACCGACCCGACTCGCATCCATCAGGTGATGATGAATCTCTGCTCCAACGCCACCCAGGCCATGGAGGGGAAGAGCGGTACGATTCGAGTGACTTTGGACAGACTCGGACGGGACGAATACCCCGTCGACCTGGTGGAGATCGCCGCCGATGTCTGCCTCCGTCTCAGTGTTGCCGATAACGGAATGGGCATGAGCAGTGACGTCATGCCGCGGATTTTCGACCCCTACTTCACCACCAAGCAGAAAGGGGAGGGGACCGGCCTCGGCCTGGCCGTGGTGCATGGCATCGTCATGCAGAGCGGTGGAACCATCAGGGTGGAGAGCGAGCCGGGGAACGGCAGCACCTTCCACCTGTTCTTCCCCGTCATGGAAGATGTTGTCAGTCATGGCCGAACACGTGCCACAGAAGCCATGCCGACGGGCAGCGAACATATCCTTTTTGTGGACGATGAGGAGAACCTGGCGGAGGTGGCCCGGGAGATGCTGGTGCGTCTCGGCTACCAGGTCGATGTCCGGACAAGCAGTGTCGAGGCGCTGCAAACCTTGCGTCAGTGTCCTGGTCGCTACCACCTGCTGATCACCGACCAGACCATGCCGGCCTTGTCGGGTATCGATCTGGCCCGCCAGGCCCTGGCGTTGCAGCCTGATCTGCCGGTCATCCTCTACACCGGCTATTCGACCGCGGTCGATGGTCCGGAGGCGCGACGGGCCGGCATTAAGGCGTTTCTGATGAAACCGCTGAGCATGAATACCCTGGCAGCGGTTGTCCGGGAAGTCCTCGACCAGTGACCAGGTGCTACCGTACGCCGAGATAACGCGCTCGGGCTCCTCCATTGTGGCG
>JAUVWB010000331.1 GCA_030604345.1 Desulfofustis sp.
CGACCTGGTCCCTGTCGATGGCTGAGATCTTCGTCTCTTCGATCAATTCCGCAGTCCGAATGATCTCACTCAGGGCCATCGGATCGATCTCCATCAGCCATTCACGCAACCGTTCGGCCGGCTCGAACCGATGTTCGGCAACCAGTCTGGTGATCAATTGGACGATCGCTTCCCGAGCCAGTTCTTGTTTACCCTGCTGCAGCAGCTCCTGGACCTGCAACACGCCCGGCAGTCGTGCCAGGTCCGCGCGCAGTCCGGGGGAATCGATCGCCTGCGCCTCATACGCACCACTCTGCCTTTGCGTCTTTGCCACCGGTCCAGTCTGACTTCCACCCTCGTCTTTGCGAACTGCCGCGCTCACTGCCTTCAAGGCCTTTTCCGCATCGGCAAAAAGCTGAGGGTCGAGCCGGCGATTGACCTTTTTCTGCCGGGCTTCGAGGAATTGTTGCAGAGCCGTCTGGACCTCCGGCAACGCAATGCGGGCCAGGCCGTCGACAATCTCCTTGATGAGCGGTTCCCGAACCGCTTCCGAATAGTTTTCCTGATCGGCCAGCATGACCGTCAACGGAACAGCCGTGTCCGGGTCGGCAAAACGATTCAGGGCCTTGACGATCTGGACCAGCATCGTCTCGCTGGCCGCCGGCAGACCATCGATCAGCGCCTGTTTGCGGTGCTCACCGCTGATGGTATAGATACAGGAGAAGGCCTCGCGCTGCACGCGCAGATCATCATGGCGCAAAAAGGGAAGAATCGCGGGTATCTGCTCCGGCCCCGCCACCTCGGAAGCCAGCTTGATCAGGTTACGCTTGCCGTACCAGGGCATCGGCTCAGGCAACCGAGACACCAACTCGTCTAAGATAACCGGGCCCATGCTGCCGAGCAGCTCGATGATACGCAACCGGTCTTTCGACTCCTCTTCGGCCAGCAAGGTGTCGATCAGAAAGGCTCCTGCCGGCCGGCCCATCATGCAAAGACGCTTCGCCGCCGCACTCTCCACTCCGTCGTTGAGATACCGCTGCAGAAGCGTTGAAAAAATCGGCCGCTTGAACAGTCGGTCCTGGGTCCGCCCGATGAGTGCCGGAATCGGTGGCGGCTTGGGCAGCTGAGCGGTCCTGATTCGATGAAAGACTGACAGGATCTGATCGGCGCGTTCCCAGTCGTCTCGCTGCCCGGCGCGAATCATCACGATCTGCAGCAGAAAAGCAGCCTTCTCGTACACCGCATCGCCCTCGTCCGATTCACGAATCCAGACCAGGAGGGCGCTCATCAATTTGTCCAGCGGAGCCCAGCGTTGCTGATCGGCGAGCCAGACCCCGACCAGCACCAGACAACGAATCAACCGTCCCCGCAACCGCTCTCCGCCGCCAAGCGTCTCCAGGACGATGGCGTCGATGAGGCGCTCGCCGGTCGACGCCTCGCCCCGCTGAAAGCACTTTTCTATGGCTTCGGGCAGATGGTTTTGCAGCTCTTCACTCTGCAAGGCGCTGCGATTACCGTCAAGCAGAGCGGCTATTCCAGCTTGCAAGCGGCGGTCCCGTCGTTCCTGTTCACCGCTGTCGAGCAAGTTTCGCGCCTTCTCCCGAGCCAGATGCAGCTTGCCCTTTTGGGTGGCGAGCAGCTTCTCGACGGCAGCGTCGGCCGCCAATTTTTCCGGGTCCCGAGGGTCGCTTTTTACGCTCAGCTCCCGCTGCACGTCGCGTAACCGCCCCAGGGCATCATCGAAATGAGCCGGGGGAACCACGTCGACAAGGGCCTCCCAGAGACTCGTGCCCAGCCCTTCGGGATATTCCTGGCAATAGAGCCTGACCAACAAGGCAGGGGAGTTTACCTGGCCAAGCGACGCGGCCACGCCAGCGACGATCGAGGAAAAAGCCGCATCCGGCACGTAGCCACCGAGACGACGCAGAAAACGAGCGAAACCGGGCGAGCGAACCGCCAGTCCGGCTCCCTGGTCCTGGAGTCCTCGCATGGCCCAGGCAACCCCGGCGACCAGTAACTCGACCAGGCGCGCCTCGTCACGCAGCAGCGGAACCAACTCGGCCGGCCGTTCGACCGGCCCCTGTCTGGCACTCAACGCCTCCAGCAGATCGCCGGAGACCGCTTTGCCGAACTCGGGTATGGTATCGTCCCCGGAAATCTCCGGCTGATCGTGATCGCAGGTTGGCGCCTCCTCGGGGAAATAGGCCTCCAGCCCTTGTCCGTTGACATATGAACGGCCGCCTCCCTCCCGGGTGATCTTTTCTTTTCTGGCAATGAAAACGGAAAGAAGCGTCGCGAAGAGCTTGCGATCGAAGGCCGGGTGAAACACCACATGATCCAGTCGCAACAGATCAAGGTGACGATAGATAACGAGACCCTGCAATTCGGCGGCAACATCCTCATCGGCAGGTCTGCCGCAGATCAGAGGCACGTCGGATTTGCCGAAACCCAGGCGACCGAAGGTGCGGGAGAAGGTCTTGATGGCCTGGTAGGCCTTCTCCACCGCATGAGCCACTTGTGGCGAGGAGGGAGGATACAGTCGGGACGTGGTGACCGCGGAATTGAACGCTTTCAACGCCTTGACAGCTTCGATGTGTGTGCGTTCTTTATCCATGTCTGGGAGGATCGTCAGCAGGGGCCGAAAATCTTAATCATCGAGGGGGTGCTCAGCAGCCCTCTCCACAGCAAACAAGCAGCTTTTGTCAATCGGGTCATGACCGCCGGCCACCCGGCATCCGAGCTGCCTTCCCTCATCTTGTCTGACTACCACGGAAAAGTTTCAAAAGTCAAGGAAAACAAATGGTTAATCGCAACAGAAAAACTCAATCCACC
>JAUVWB010000353.1 GCA_030604345.1 Desulfofustis sp.
CGCACGGCGGATATTGCGGCCTCGCTGACGATAATAGCGGAGCACCCGGCGGGCCGTCGCATGCACCAGAAAAATCAGCAGCGGCGTGGATAGAGACCAGATGAGAAACACCAGGCGGGAGTAGGCGATGGATATCTTGAAAATGAAGAAATAAAAGAGCAAGATACCGATGACGGTCGCCCACGCCTTGATGATTACGTAAAACTCCTGATAGAACTTCCAGCCTCGCCATGATCGGTACAACTGAAAGGACTGAAAAAAGAAGAGGCACAAACAGAAGCTGATCACGGCCAGGCGGGAATAGTGCTCACTCCACGGCACCCGGTACCAGGTGACCAACACCCAGAGGTAGCCCACTACCAGCAGGCAGTCCACCAGGTGCAGCATCCTGGCCATCAGTGAACTCTGCTCGCGCAGATTCGTCGAAATCATGGTTATGAACGTATCTCATCTGGCTGGGACGTAAGTGCCGGTTGGCGTTTCAACGACCGGACGGCTCGACCCACCAGTTTTTATGTAAGCTTAATCGTTCGGCCAGCGAGCGGGGCAGTATTCGGTGGCGGCGCCCCAGTTGGTAACCGATCCATTTCAGCGCAACTCTTACCATAAAATCACCCATGGCACCAGGGCTACCCTGTTGCCGCAGGTACAAAAGCCCCGAGCGGAGATACGTCAAACCGCGACCGGTGGAGCTGCCGTAGGTTTCGATGAGCCAGGATTCGCTGCGATGGAGTACGCCGATATCGAAATAGCGCTGCATCTCTTCATACGGCTGGTAGTTGTGCGAATGATACACGGCCGCTTCGGCGACATAGGCGATCTTTCTCCCCCGTTGCAGCACCTTTCCCGCAACCCAGGTATCCTCTCCAAAGATCAGCCCCTTGGGAAAATATCCCACCTCGGCGAGGACCTCACGCCGATAAGCGGCACAGGAATTCGAGGCAAAAACGGTCCCCAGTCCGCAACGGGTACGGTCGGCAAAACTTCTGACAGCCGATTGCTCGGGGTAATTAAATTGTCGCAGGTGGGCAGCCAGGAGGTCGGCATCAAAAGCGGGCAATTGCCTGCCATAGCTCATCCCGATAGCCTCATCGGCGTCAAATGGCGCTACCAGCCGTGCCAACAGATGCCGCCCCGCCGGTAACGCATCTTGAGTGAAAAACACCAGGAGCTCCCCGCGGGCGATGGTGGCGCCCAGCGTTCGGGTACCACCGTGATCAAACTCCGCCAGCGGGATCGGCACCACCGTTGCCCCGTATTCATGGGCCACGTGAACGGTGGTATCGGTAGACGCGGAGTCGATGACGATGATCTCGTCCGGTTGCCGTTCCTGCAGTCGCAACCCGGCCAGCAGTTCGCGCAACGTCTCGGCCCCGTTGCGAGTGGGGATAATAACCGAGATCGTTGCCTGCGGTCGGCTGTGGCCTTGTGCACCAGGTGTCGGGGAAACCATCAAATTATTCTCAGGAGTCAGCAAAGCGGACCAGAAGATATTTCATCACGGCCCACAACAGGTAGGGAGACCGATGCTTCAGCGTCAAATGCAGCTCGCTGCGCGCCGCCATCAGGCGTGCCGCACGGGTCATGCTGCGACGATCGGGATTCCAGCCCCGGCAGTGATAAACCTGCACCTGCGGAGCATACAAGTGGTTCCAGCCGGCCTCGGTCAGACGGAGACAAAGATCGATATCCTCCTTATAGAGGAAAAAGGTTTCGTCGAAGACGGACGGGAAGAGCGGCGCCAGCGCCTCTCGACGACAGAACAGAAAGGCGCCGCAGAGTGCCGGCACCTGCTGCTGCCGGCCATAGCGGCCATCGTCCGGCTCGCCTTGACCGCGGTCGTACCAACGGCCGTACCAGGTCCGAAAGACCCCGGTGGAGTCAAGTCGGCCGGTGGGAGTGCCGGCATCATGGTCATAGCCAAGCAGTCTTCCTCCGAGCACCGCCGTTCTTTGCTGTACGTCCATCACCTCGATCGCCGTCTCCAGCGCCGTCGGCAGCAAATAAGCGTCGGGGTTGAGGAACAACAGGAAGCGTTGACCGGTACCGGCCAGTTTGACCCCACTATTGTTGGCAGCTCCGAAACCACGGTTGGCGGCATGGTGTACCAGGATATCACCCTTTTCCCGATACTGCTGCAGATAGTCCCGCGAGGCGGAGCCGCTGTCCACCAGGATGATACGCTCCGGCCGCCGGGTCTGATCAGCCAGGGCAGCCAGACAGCGTGGCAGCACCGTCTGTGAGTTGTGGGTGACGATGATAACGGTAACCATGGTTCGGCTCTTCTGGGCCCTTTTGTATCAACAGAACAGGCGCAGGTAAAGATCGAAGATGCTGTTGCCTTTTCCCTGATGACGTCGACGGGATATGATCGACCGTATCACGTCTCTTTCAGCGGCCACGATCCTGCCGGCAAAATCCCGCTCCGAGAGACGGGTCAGCCGGTCGTTGGCCAGTCGTCGCCGTCTCATTGCCGCCACTCCCCGCAGCGACTCCGCAAGACCGGTTAGGTAGGCGGGAAACTGTCGCCTCTTGATGACAAACAGGAACCAGAAAAATTGATAGATCAGCAAGGTGGGAGCAAAGCGAAGCAGCAGAGCCGGCGAATAGTGTTTGGCAATC
>JAUVWB010000061.1 GCA_030604345.1 Desulfofustis sp.
ATGGAGCCGCTATGAAAAAAACCGAGTTGATCGAGAAGGTCGCCAAAGAAAGCGCCTTGAGTAAATCTGCCGCCGAGAAGGTGGTGGCCAGTGTCTTTGAGGCGATTGCGGAGGCGATGAAGACCGGCGACAAAGTCACCCTGTTGGGATTTGGCACCTTCTCCGTCTCCGAGCGGGCTGCTCGGGAAGGACGCAATCCTAAGTCGGGGGAAACGATCACCATCCCCGCCAAGAAGGTGGTCAAGTTCAAGGCGGGGAGCAAGTTGATTGATTCCGTGAAATAACACTGTCGGCCTAATTGTTCGATTCGGTCGATCTCTCTTAATTTATGGTCATCAAGAAGGTGTATGGTTGCTTTGCAAGAGCGTCCTCAAGCCGATAGCCTCCGTGATCCACGCAACTAAATTCCGAAATAATCGGAATATCATTCCGAAATTTACGTTGATAGTTTCCAGATTTTACGGTACTTCAGGCGAATGAACACAACATCCCTTTACCCGCGCCTGATCGAACCGCACATCGTTGAAGCCTTGCTGGACACGCCGGTCGTATTGCTCGCAGGCCCGCGCCAAGCGGGCAAGACCACGCTTGTGCGCCGGATTGCACAGCAGCAGGGACTACGCTACCTGACCATGGACGATGACCTGGCACTGCTGTCGGCAAGGGAAGACCCTGTCGGCATGATCCGAAGCCTGGATCGGGCTGTTATCGATGAAGTCCAGCGTGCTCCCCAGTTGCTGCTGGCCATGAAGAAAAGCGTGGACGAGGATCGTCGTCCCGGTCGTTTTCTGCTCACTGGTTCGGCCAACCTGATGTCGCTGCCGACCGTAGCCGACTCGCTGGCCGGCCGAATGGAGACGCTGTCTCTCCTGCCCTTGTCACAGAGCGAAATCAGGTCGCGTTCGGCGAACTGGATCGACAGCGCTTTCGCGGGTCGGATTCTCAAGGCAGATCAGCCCGCACTGGGGAGTGATCTGATCGATCGCGTGCTGCGCGGAGGTTACCCCGAAGCGATTTCGCGCCCGACCGCCAAGCGTCGTGTGGCGTGGGCACGGCAGTACATTGACGCCCTTATTCAGCGAGATGTCCGAGATGTGGCAGGCGTCGACAAGCTCGACCAGCTACCACGATTCCTGCGAGCCCTGGCGCAGACGGCTGGCCAGATGTGTAACTCCACCCAACTGGGTGGCCAAGTGGGGTTGGATGGCAAGACAGTTTCTCGCTATGTCGGAGTCTTCGAGCAGATGTACCTGCTCAAGCGGATTGACGTCTGGGCGCGAAACAGGCTCAACCGTGTGATCAAAACCCCGAAACTGCAGTTCCTCGATTCCGGCCTGCTGGCAGCGCTCCTTGATTTGACCGCTGAGGAAGCTCAGCAGGATCGCACCCGGTTTGGCAACGTGCTGGAGACCTTCGTCTTTGGGGAACTGCTCAAGCACACGACCACGGCAGCCGGCGACTATCGCCTGATGTACTACAGGGATGCGGACAAGATCGAGGTTGATGTTGTTATCGAAAACGGAGCTGGACAGTTGGTGGGAGTCGAGGTCAAAGCCGCAGCTACCGTCAAGGAAAGCGACTTGCGTGGCTTAAAGAAGTTGGCCGGCCTCGCGGTGAGGCAGTTCAAGATGGGCGTGTTGCTCTACGACGGCACTGAGACAATGCCGTTGGCCGACGGAATCTGGGCAGCCCCGTTATCGACCTTGTGGGGAGCGTGAGGCTGTGTCTTTGTAATTTACCAAGGGGGGTACTGTTCAAGGGAGCAAGTTGATCGATACCGTGAAATAATTCATAAACGCAAAGAGTTCGTTTACGTTTCCCTAAACCAACATGCTTAATCGTTGCCTCGTAAAAATGGAGCAAAAATGGAGCTTTTTCAAAAAAAACGTCACCATTTTTAAAATAAATCAATTATTTACACGAAACTCTAGCTAGGTTCAGGGTCTAGTTGGGGTTCCCCAGTGGAAGTTCGAGTCTTCTCTTCGGCACCACTTTATCATCCAGAGGCATTCAAGGATGTCTATCGACCCCGGGAAATCGTATGATTTTTCGGGGTTTTTTTATGCCCATCGTCCAATTCGCTCCATCATGATTGATACTCTGTTTCCGGCACGACTTCGGTCATCCTTTCCACATTTTTACGGGCAACCTGCATCAACCCGCTCAGATAGTGGCGCGCCCGTGCAACCACCGATCGAGTTTTGGTGACAAAGAATTGTTTGTAGCTGTCATGGAACCGACAAAATGACTTGGCCAACTCGAGCAGGGGGCTTCGATTGGTGATTCCCCCCCTGTCTCCTGGGTTTTCCTGAGGCTATGCTGGGCATTTTTCCTTCTGTGATTGATTGACCTTGCACAGCCTTTATAACATAAATTTACAATTAATACATTAAGTTATACTGATTTCAATGTGATAAAGTAGAACTAATTGTTCGATTCGGTCAATCGCTCTCAATTTATGGTCATCAAGAAAGTGTATGGTTGCTTTGCAAGAGCGTCCTCAAGCCGACAGCCTCCGTGATCCACGCAACTACATTCCGAAATAATTGGAACATCATTCCGAAATTTACGTTGATTGTTTCCAGATTTTACGGTACTCCAGGCGAATGAACATAACATCCCTTTACCCGCGTCTGATCGAACCGCACATCGCCGAAGCCTTGCTGGACACGCCGGTCGTGCTGCTCGCAGGTCCGCGCCAAGCGGGCAAGACCACGCTTGTGCGCCAGATTGCACAGCAGCAGGGGCTACGCTACCTGACCATGGACGATGAACTGGCACTGCTGTCGGCAAGGGAAGACCCTGTCGGCATGATCCGAAGCCTGGATCGGGTAGTTATCGATGAAGTCCAGCGTGCTCCCCAGTTGCTGCTGGCCATTAAGAAAAGCGTGGACGTGGATCGTCGTCCCGGCCGTTTTCTGCTCACTGGTTCGGCCAATCTGATGGCGCTGCCGACCGTATCCGACTCGCTGGCCGGCCGAATGGAGACGCTGTCTCTCCTGCCCTTGTCACAGAGCGAAATCGGATCGCATTCGGCGAACTGGATCGACAGCGTTTTCGCGGGTCGGATTCTCAAGGCAGATCAGCCCGCGATCGGCAGTGACCTGGTCGATCGCGTCCTGCGCGGCGGCTACCCCGAAGCGATTTCGCGCCCGACCGCCAAGCGTCGTGTGGCGTGGGCACGGCAGTACATTGACGCCCTTATTCAGCGAGATGTCCGAGATGTTGCAGGTATCGAGAAACTCGACCAACTACCACGATTCCTGCGAGCCCTAGCGCAGACGGCTGGCCAGATGTGTAACTCCACCCAACTAGGTGGGCAAGTGGGGTTGGATGGCAAGACAGTCTCTCGCTATGTCGGTGTCTTCGAGCAGATGTACCTGCTCAGGCGTATTGACGTCTGGGCGCGAAACAGACTCAACCGGGTGATCAAAACCCCGAAACTGCAATTTGTCGATTCCGGTCTGCTGGCAACGCTCCTTGATTTGACCGCCGGGAAAACACAACAGGATCGCACCCGTTTTGGCAGCGTGCTGGAAACCTTCGTCTTTGGGGAACTGCTCAAACACACAACCACGGCGGAAGGCGATTATCGCCTGATGTACTACCGGGATGCGGACAAATTCGAGGTTGATGTTGTTATCGAAAACGCTGCTGAACAGTTGGTGGGAGTCGAAGTCAAAGCCGCAGCTACCGTTAAAGAAAGAGATTTGCGTGGTTTAAAGAAGCTGGCTGGCCTCGCAGCGAGGCAGTTCAAGATGGGCGTACTGCTCTACGACGGGACCGAGACGATGCCGTTGGCCGACGAAATCTGGGCAGCGCCGTTATCGACCTTGTGGGGAGCGTGAGGCTGGGCCAGTGCGATTTGTCAGCAGAGACCGTTCAAGTCGGGGAGCAAGGTGATCGCCACCTTGTCATACTTCACAAACGCCATCAGTTGGCTTACGCTCCTCTTTTTCCCGCCGGGGGCGCACGACAACCCCTCCATTGACCGCACGCTCACCAAGGTTCACCCCCGCAATCAACCCCATGGCTGCAAACCGCATTTGCCGGTGAACGGTTTATCCGCTACAATAGCAGCATCGCTTCATCATCCCCACAGCCGATCATTCTCCCACGGAGGGTTCCATGGACCAGCAGACCGCCACCTCGGCCACCAATCATGCCTACTCATCCATCTTTCAGGGAACCGGAGTTGAAGATTTCAAAAAATGCATCCAGCACCACCTGATGAGCTTCCAAGGGCGCGATCCGGACCGGGCCGGCGACCAGGACGTCTACCGGGCGCTCTCCTACGCACTACGGGACGTGCTCATGGAAAAATGGATCAAAACCCAGAAAACCTTCTATGCCGGCAAGATGAAACGGGTCTACTACCTTTCCCTCGAATTTTTGGTCGGCCGATCGCTGGGCAACGCCATCATCAACATGGGGTTGATGGACGAGGTCACCCAGGCCTTGGAGCAGTTGGGATACGACCTCGAACGGCTGCGGGAATGCGAAGAGGACGCCGCCCTGGGCAACGGCGGTCTCGGCCGGCTCGCCTCCTGTTTCATGGACTCGATCGCCACCATGAAGATTCCGGCCTACGGCTATGGCATCCGCTACGACTTCGGCCTGTTCAACCAGAAGATCATCGACGGCTATCAGGTTGAAACACCCGACAGCTGGTTGCGGCTGGGCTCGCCCTGGATGTACGAACGCACCTCGTTCATGTACCCTGTCCAGTTCTACGGTCACGTCACCGCCTCCACCGACAAGAATGGTCGCTATCGTGCCCGCTGGGTGGACACGGAGATTGTCATGGCCATGGCCTGCGATATGCTGGTGCCGGGTTTCAACAACGATCATGTGATCAACATGCGTCTCTGGCGGGCCAAGGCATCGCGGGAGTTGGATCTGCGCTCGTTCAACGCCGGCGATTACATCAGCGCGGTGGAGAGCAAGGTGAAATCCGAGACCATTTCCAAGGTGCTGTATCCCAGTGACGACATCTGCGAGGGCCAGGAACTGCGGCTCAAGCAGCAATACTTCTTTGTCGCCGCTACCTTCCAGGACATCCTGCGCCGCTACCGCAAGGACAATGACACCTTCGACGATTTTCCCAATCAGGTGGCGGTCCAACTCAACGATACCCACCCGGCCATCGCCATCCCCGAACTGATGCGCCTGCTGCTCGACATCGAAGGGTTGGGCTGGGAACAGGCCTGGGACATCTGTGTTCGCACCTTTGCCTACACCAACCACACCCTGATGCCGGAAGCCCTGGAGACCTGGCCGGTCGACGTGCTGGGCCGGGTGCTGCCCCGTCACCTGGAGATCATCTACGAGGTCAACCGCCGCTTTCTCGAGGAGGTGGCCAACACCTATCCCGGCAACCTGAGAAAGATCCAGGAAATGTCCCTCATCGACGAGGGGCCGGTTCGTCGGGTCCGCATGGCCAATCTGGCCATCGTCGGCAGTCATTCGGTCAACGGCGTGGCCGCTCTCCACACCGAATTATTGAAGAACTACCTGTTCCGCAACTTCCACGAGATGTACCCCCAGCGGATCAACTCCAAAACCAACGGCATCACACCGCGTCGTTGGCTGCTCAAATGCAACCAGGACCTGGCTGCGCTCATCGGCGAGAAGATCGGGTATGACTGGACGGTGAATCTGGACCGGTTGCGCGGTCTGGAGGATTACTGTGAGGATCCCGACTTTCAAATCCGTTGGCAGGCGGTAAAACTGGTGAACAAAAAACGGTTGGCCAAGATCATTGCCTCGACCTGCGACGTCACCGTCGACCCGACCACCCTGTTCGACATTCAAGTCAAGCGGATCCATGAATACAAGCGGCAACTGCTCAACGTCCTGCATGTCATCCACCTCTACCAGCGCCTGATCACCCGTCCCGACGAGGCCGTCCCCGCCCGCACCGTCATTTTTGCCGGCAAAGCCGCGCCCTCTTATCACAAAGCCAAGCTGATCATCAAGCTGATCAACTCGGTGGGGACGGTGGTCAACAACGACCCCCGGGTTGGTGACCGGCTCAAGGTGGTCTTCATCCCCAACTACTGTGTTTCCCTGGCCGAGCGGATCATGCCCGCCGCCGATCTCTCCGAGCAGATCTCCACCGCCGGCACCGAGGCATCCGGCACCGGCAACATGAAGTTCGCCCTCAACGGCGCCCTGACCATCGGCACCCTGGATGGCGCCAATATCGAGATCCGGGAAGAAGTGGGCGCCGACAACATCTTCATTTTCGGCATGACCGCCGAGGAAGCCGAGTACGAAAAGAAGTACAAATCACGTAAACCCTGGCAGATCTGCGAGAACAACCCCGCGGTGCGGGAGATCATCGATGCCATCGGCAGCGGCGCCTTCAGCAACGGTGACACCGATCTCTTTCGGCCGTTGGTCAACGACCTGCTCAGCGAAAACGACCCGTATCTGCTCTTGCTGGACCTCGAATCCTATCTTCAGTGTCAACAACTGGTCGGCAAGGTGTTTGCCGATCGGGCCATCTGGACCAAACGTTCGATCCTCAACGTGGCCCGAATAGGCAAGTTTTCCAGCGACCGGACGATCAGGGAGTATGCGGAGGAAATCTGGGGAGTGAAGATAGGGGGATGAGCCGAACGGAAGGAATGGATATGGCACGCATCGCATTCCGTTGACCGGTGCGGCCCGATTGAGCCGGCCCCGGCTGGTGGCCGGCGCTTATCTCTTGATGAACAGATCGCCGTAATGTTTCAGTTCGGCGATCGATTCCCGAATGTCGTCGTAGGCGAGATGATGGCAGGTCTTGTTGAATTGGGGTAGGTCCGGTGCCCAGCGCAGGGCCAACTCCTTGAGGGTGCTGACATCGATGTTGCGGTAATGAAAATAACTTTCCAACTCCGGCATGAAACGGGCAAGAAAACGGCGATCATGCCACACCGAGTTGCCGCACATGGGTGAAACCCGCTGATCCACCCACTGCTTGAGAAAAGCAAGCGTTTCCTCTTCGGCCTGCCGGCAGGTGTAAGTACTTGCGCGCACCCGATCTATCAGGCCCGATTGACGATGGTGCTGACAGTTCCAGTGGTCCATGGCCACCAGGACCTCCTCGGGCTGATGAATGGCGATAACCGGCCCGTCGGCAAGAATCTCCAGGCCGGAATCCGTGATTACCGTCGCCACTTCGAGGATCCTGTCGTTGGCGGGATTGAGCCCGGTCATCTCCAGGTCGATCCACACCAGGTTGCCGTCATGTTTCATCGGGGTCTGTTTCCTTGCGTCCTTTGCCGATCGTTCCTGTCAACAGGACCACAGCCCGTCGGCCAGATCAACCCTTTTTCGCAGGTCCTCGCCATGTCTTGGGGCGAAGACCTGCGGCTATCTCTCCTGAACCCCTTGTCACCTCGGCGAGATCACCCGACCGGCGCTGCCGAGCACCGTGCTGTTTTTGTGCATGACCAAGGTGATCAACTCGTCCCGCGCCGGGCCGAGATATTTCCTCGGATCGAATTCCCCCGGCTTTTCAGCAAAAATTTGACGAATAACGGCGGTCATGGCCAACCGGCCATCACTGTCGATATTGACCTTGCACACCGCCGAGGCCGCCGCCCGCCGCAGCTGCTCTTCCGGGATACCGGCGGTGTTGTCCATTCGCCCACCGTACCGATTGATCATGTCCACGTGGTTTTGGGTCACCGAGGAAGCGCCATGGAGAACGATGGGGAAGCCGGGCACCCGCCGCTCGATTTCATCGAGAATGTCGAAGCGCAGGGGCGGCGGCTCCTGACCGGGTGCCAACTTGAACTTGAAGGCGCCGTGCGACGTCCCGATGGAGATGGCCAAGCTGTCGACGCCGGTCTGCTCTAAAAACCGTTCAACCTCCTCCGGCCGGGTATAAGAGGAGTGTTCGGCACTGACCTCGTCCTCGATCCCGGCCAGGACACCGAGTTCAGCCTCCACCGTGACATCTTGGGCGTGGGCGTATTCGACCACCTGCCTGGTCAGGGCGACATTGTCGGCAAAGGAGTGATGCGAGGCGTCGATCATCACCGAGGAAAAACCGGACTC
>JAUVWB010000121.1 GCA_030604345.1 Desulfofustis sp.
GCGACGATATTACGACAATCACCGACCATTACGCCGAGAATGGCTACGCCTTCGCCGAAGTGAGACCGGATATCGCCAAATCGGAAGGCGGCGGCAGGGTGGATGTGAAGTTCACCATCTACCGCGGCGACCTCGTCTATATCAACCGGGTCATAGTCAAAGGCAATAGTCGTACCCGGGACAACGTCATCCGACGCGAGGTCCAGGTCGCCGAAGGGGGCATCTTCAATGCCAAGGGGTTGCGCAATACCAACCAGAAACTGCAGCGGCTCGATTTCTTCGAGGAGATCAACGTCACCCCCGAACCGACCCTGGATCCGGACAAGATGGATATCATCATCGACGTCAAGGAAAAGAGCACCGGCCAGTTCAGTATCGGCGCCGGCTATTCTTCGGTGGACGACCTGATCGTCATGGGCGAGATTTCGGAGAACAACTTCCTCGGCATGGGGCATCGCCTGGCGCTTGCCGCCAACATCGGCGGGAACAGCAGCCGTTACAACCTGAGTTGGACCAACCCGCGGGTGTACGACTCCCAGATATCCATGGGCTTTGATCTGTTCGACTGGGAGCGGGAGTATGACGACTATACCAAGGAGTCCATCGGCGGAGCGCTCCGTTTCGGCCATCCCTTGTGGGAAGAGTGGCGGATGTATGAAAGCTATAGCTATACCGACACCGACCTGAGCGATATCAGCGACGACGCCTCCTACATCATCAAGCAATCGACCAAAGTACCGGTGACCAGTGCCGCCAGGGTCTCATTTGTTCGCGATACCCGTGATCGATTGTTTGGCGCCACGGAAGGGTCGCGTAATTCGATCGGCATCCAGTACGCCGGCGGCCCGTTTGGCGGGGATGCACAATTCACCGCCGTGGAGGCGGAAACAAGCTGGTATTTCCCCTTCCCCTTCGGCACCACCTTTCATATTCTCGGCTCCATCGGCCAGGTCTGGGAGAACGAGACGGATAAGCTGCCAGTCTACGAGCGCTTCTATCTGGGCGGCATTAACACCATTCGCGGCTACAAGTACGGCAAAGTCAGTCCGATCGACCCGGAAACGGGCGACAGGATCGGCGGCGACCGCATGTGGTACACCAATATCGAACTGGTCCTACCGGTATTCAAGGAACAGGGTGTGTACGGCGTCGTCTTCTTCGATGCCGGCGACGCCCTCGAAGAAGACGAGGATTGGAGTGGCGGAGATATCGCCAAAGCGGTTGGTGTGGAGGCCCGCTGGCTCTCGCCGCTCGGTCCGTTTCGCCTGGTCTGGGGCTACAACCTCGACCCGCGCAGCGATGAACCCGAAACCGTCTGGGATTTCAGTATCGGGGGCCGCTTCTGAGCCACTGAAAAAAACGGTTCTCTCCTGAGCGAGCCGGCTGCATGCTTCGTGCAGCCGGCGCTTTTTTTCCATGATCGCAACCGACTTATCACTTCTTTCCAGCGCTGTGCTGGTATCCGGTCTGCGTGGTTCCAGCCCGGCCTGGTTCTGCGCCAACCGCAGTAAGCAGGGCCCCCTTTGCTGTATCCTTGCCGATGAGCAGCAGGTCTCCGCCTTTGAACAGGACCTGGCGCTATTTACCGATCTGCCGGTCCTCTCCTATCCCGGTTACGAGACCCCTCCCTACACACCGCTCTCGCCCGATCCCCAGACTGCTGCCGCCCGCCTGTCGACGCTCTATCGAAGCAGTGGGACAAGCGACCGATTCATCCTGGTGATTTCCGTTGAGGCCCTGCTGCGCCGCGTCATCCCGCAAGCCCTGCTGCAACAGCGAGCCGAGTTGCTCATAGCCGGTGAAGATTTCGATCTGGTTACGCTACGTAACGCGCTGGTCGCCATGGGCTACGAAGCAACGTCTCTGGTTCGTAGCTATGGCGATTTTTCAGTGCGCGGCGGGATTCTGGACCTCTTTCCTCCACCATTCGTCCTGCCTGACGGGTCCCTGCACGACGGACCACTGCGGTTCGACTTCTTCGGCGATACCATAGAATCGATTCGCCCTTTCAATCCCTTGAACCAGCGTTCAGTCGGCAGTATCGACGAGGCGGTCCTCCTCCCGGTAAGTGATATCATTTTCGCTGCCGAGACGCCCACTCAGCGAACAGCTCTGTTAAACAGATTCCACCAGCGAAGTGAAGAACTTCAGTGGGATTCGTTGCAGACCAAAGAGATCATCGACCGATTGCACCAAGGCGCACGGTTTGCCGGAATCGAAGCTTTTTTGCCGCTGTTCTGTCCTGATGCATCCTCCGCTACCGCCACCGTCTTCGATTATCTGCCGGCGACCACGACGCTCCTGCTGATCGACCCCGAGTCCGTCCTCCGTCAGGCACGCTTGGTGGAAGAACGAATTGCCGCCAACTACGCCAACGCCCGACAGAACGGCGCCCCGGCCCTGCCGCCCCGGGAGTTGTTTGTCGATACCAACGACTTGGGTGTCATCGGCAGCACTTTTTCACGTATCGCGATAACCGACTTTATCCCCGAAGACCAGCCGGCGGTGACCATTCCCACCACCGGCCATCGTTTGCTCAAGCAGGAGATATCCCTGCAACGCAAAACCCAGGGGTTGCTCGGCCCGCTAGCCGCACAGATACGCGCCTGGCACGAAGACGGTGATCGGGTTATCATCTGCTGCCGCTCCCAGACTAGACAGAAAATGCTGGCCGAACTGCTGGAGCGCTCCTCCTTTACCCTCGCCCTCCTGCCAACACCTTTTAATCTTGAGCGATTGACTGCCGACGCGGAAGCGTCCACTCTCTTTCTCTGCGACAGTCCGTTGCAGAAAGGATTCAGTCTACCGGAACAACGCTGCCACCTGTTGTCGGAAAGCGAGCTGTTCGGCGAGATGCGGCTGGGCAGCAAAAAAAAGCAAAGACGCGGAGAGGCAGAGCCTTTCAATTTCACCGAGCTGCAGGAAGGCGACATCGTGGTCCACCGGGAACATGGCCTCGGGTTTTACCGGGGGCTGGTGACCATGGAATTGCAAGGAATAACCAACGATTTCATGTTGATCGAGTACCGGGACGGAGACAAGCTCTACCTCCCGGTCGATCGGCTCAACCAAGTCAGCCGTTACGAGGGGCTGTCCGACAAGGAACCGAAGATCGACCGGCTGGGCGCTCAAGCCTGGAGAAACACCAAGAAAAAAGTCTCGGATGAGGTTTGGAAAATAGCCCACGAGTTGCTGCAGATCTACGCTGCCCGGGAACTACGCAGCGGCCGGGCCTTCTCCTCTCCCGGCAGTTTCGATCGAGAGTTGGACGAATCATTCCCCTTTGACGAAACTCCCGGCCAGGATCGGGCCATCAATGAGACACTCGACGACCTTCTCTCGGACAAGCCGATGGATCGGCTGATCTGCGGTGATGTCGGGTACGGTAAGACGGAAGTGGCCATCCGCGCGGCCTTCAAAGTGGTTGAGGACGGTTTTCAGGTGGCGGTCCTGGTACCAACCACCGTCCTGGCCGAACAGCATGCCAAGACGTTTGCCGATCGGCTCAAGGACTTCCCGGTGCGAATCGAGTGCCTCAATCGCTTCCGGTCACGCCAGGAACAGAAGAAGATCGTGGCCGTCCTGACCGAACACCGCATCGACATCGTCATCGGCACTCACCGGCTGTTGTCCAAAGATGTGTCGTTCGCCCGACTTGGCCTGCTCATCGTCGACGAAGAACACCGGTTCGGCGTGACGCATAAGGAACGAATCAAAAAGATCAAGGCGGAGGTGGACGTCCTCACCCTGACGGCCACCCCGATCCCACGCACCCTGCAATTATCCCTGCTGGGAATCCGCGATCTCTCGGTCATCTCCACACCCCCCGAGCATCGCCGGCCGATCAAGACCTTTGTCGCCCGTTACGACGACCTGGTCATCAAAGAGGCGGTGAGCCGGGAACTGCTGCGCGGCGGACAGGTCTTCGTGGTCCATAATCGGGTCAAATCGATACACCGCATGGCCGCCACCGTCCAGAGCCTGGTTCCCGAAGCGAGAATCGCCGTGGCCCACGGACAGATGCCGGCCAAGGACCTGGAAGAGATCATGGTGGCCTTCGTCAACCACCAGATCGACGTGCTGATCAGCACCACCATCATAGAATCCGGCCTCGACATCCCCAGCGCGAACACCATCATCATCAATCGTGCCGACCGCCTCGGTTTGGCCGAGATCTACCAATTGCGCGGCCGCGTCGGACGTTCGGCAACGCAGTCTTTCGCCTACCTGCTGGTACCGTCGCTCGACCATCTGTCCAAAGACTCCCGCGAACGGCTGCGGGCGTTGATGGAGTACAATGAATTGGGCGGTGGTTTCAAGCTGGCCATGTCCGATCTGCAGATCCGCGGCGGCGGTAATTTGCTCGGTGTCTCGCAGAGCGGCCACATTGCAGCCATCGGCTATGACCTGTACCTGGATCTGCTGCAAAAAACGGTGGCGGACCTGAAGGCCCGGCAACATGTCGGCGATGCGGCTGCCATCCAGGACGACCTGGACCCGGAAATCAGCCTCCGCATTTCGGCCTACATCCCGGAACAGTATATGCCGGACATCAGCCAACGCTATCTGATGTACCGAAGGATAGCCGCCCTGAGCAGCCCCAACCAACCCCCGGCAGAAGAGCTCAGGGCGGAACTCGACGACCGTTACGGCCGCCTCCCCGTCGAGGTGGAGAACCTGTTTCAAATCGTCGCCATCAAGAAGCGGTTGATTCCCCTGCGCATCAACAAACTAGAACGGGGTACCGGCAACCTGGTCTTCTCTTTCCTTGCCGACACCCCGATCACCGCCGAACGCTTGCTCACCTACATCCAAAGCCGCGGCAAACGGGCGCGACTGCTACCCGATGGCCGGATGATCGTCCTCGTGCCAGAGGAAAAGCCGGCCCTCGTGCAGCACATTATCGACCAAACGCTTACCGATCTCTCCCAACTGATCCATGCCACCCCGTAACACAAGCAACGGGTCGTCCACCGCCATCGACTGGTCAGCTATTGAGACTGTCCTTCTCGACCTGGATGGGACCTTGCTCGACAAATACTTCGATGACTACTTCTGGGAAGAATATGTGCCCCTGGTCTACGCCCGGAAAAACGGCATAACTCCGGATCGTTCCCGCTCCCTGCTATTGCAGCGTTACCGATCGGTGGAAAAGACCCTGCACTGGACCAACCTCGATTTCTGGTCGGAACAACTCGAGCTCGATATCGTCCAACTCAAGCTCAGCATCGCTCACCTCATCACTCTTCGCCCCCATGCACTTGATTTTCTTGATTTTCTCGAACAACACGGCAAAGAGATATTCCTGGTGACCGCCGCCCACCCGAAGACCTTGCAAATCAAATTGGACAAAGTTGCCATCAGCCATCGTTTCCATCGCATCGTTTGTACCGATGACATCGGCCTGCCCAAGGAAGAACCTGATTTTTGGTACCGGCTGGCACGCTGCATTACCTTTTCTCCTGGTCGCACCCTGCTCGCCGACGATACCGCCGGGGTCTTGGAGAGAGCCAGACGGTATGGAATTGAGCACCTGATCTTCATCGCCCACCCGAACTCCAGATCCGGTATTCGACACCATCACAATTTCCGATCCATCGCCCATTTCAATGAACTCATGCCCCCGGCCCTCACAGAACCGGCAAAATCTACGGAAACGTCTCTTTAAGGGGCTTTTAATTCCAACAAAACCGGTGTGGACGAACACCAAAAGGGATTGCCTTGGTTGGGTGAATGCGGTATCAATAGTTCATGTGCCAACGGTCGTTGCCCTTGTTCCTGAGGGCGCGGACCTCGACGCGATCAACGATCCGCCCGTCAGGTATGCTCATGGCTCCATACCAATCAGTAGCCTTTTCGTGTGTTCTGGCAGCACTCTGTATCGGCCTTTCTTCC
>JAUVWB010000221.1 GCA_030604345.1 Desulfofustis sp.
CGATGAACAGAGTATGCGGGATTTTCTCAAGATCTTCTTGAGCAAGGAAGGTTACCGGGTTCTGGTTGCCGAAAACGGCGATGCAGCCCTTGCCGTTCTTGCCGAACATCCGGTCGATCTGGTGGTCAGCGATATTCGCATGCCGGGCATGAGCGGTCTGGAGTTGCTTGAAGCAATCAAGGAAAAATCCCCGGACCTGCCGATGGTCATGATCACCGCCTTCGCGTCCCCCAACGACGCCGTCCAGGCCATGAAGAACGGAGCCTACGACTATATCAGCAAGCCGTTCAACGTGGACGAGATCAAGACGGTTATCGCCGCCGCCACGAAACGGACCGACCAGACGGTAAGCCAGGAACAGGCAGAACAGTTGTTCCCCAACATCATCGGACGCAGCAGGGAGATGTTGAAGATCTTCGACATGATCAAGCGCATCGCCCCCACCCCGGCCAACGTTCTGATATACGGAGAATCAGGCACCGGCAAGGAGTTGGTGGCCCAGGCTATCCACGCCAAGAGCAAGGTCAGCCGGGCCCCTTTTGTCCCCATCACCTGCAGCGCCATCCCCGAAGAACTGATGGAAAGCGAGCTCTTTGGTCACGTCAAGGGCTCCTTCACTGGAGCTATTGCCGACAAACCGGGGCTTTTCCAGGAAGCAGACAGCGGTACCGCCTTTCTCGACGAGATCGGAGAATTGACGCCGATCATTCAAACCAAACTGCTGCGCGTCCTGCAGGAACGGGAGATCAAACCGGTCGGCGGCACCCGTATCATCCCCATCAACGTCCGCATCATTGCCGCCACCAACAGAATTCTCGAGGAAGAAATCCTGGCCGGCCGTTTCCGCGAAGATCTTTTCTATCGGTTGGCCGTCGTTCCCATCCGAGTCCCGTCCCTGCGTGAACGCAAGAGCGATATCCCGCTTCTCGTGGAACACTTTCTGCAAAAATACTCCCACCTGCTCGGCAAGGAAATTCGTGAAGTCTCCTCCTACGCAATGCAGGTGTTGATGGACTATGATTTCCCCGGCAACGTTAGAGAATTGGAAAATATCATCGAGCGCGGTGTGGCCCTGGAAACGTCAAACATCATCCTGCCGGAAAATCTCTCCCTGACCGGTGCGCTGCGCCTGCAGAAAACCAACGCCCCACCACCGGAGTCATCCTATCTGGCGTGGACCAGCGAAGAGGAACTCTACCGGCGCGGCCTCGACGAGGTGGTGGCCGAGTTGGAGAAGAAAATGATCGCCCATGCACTGGAAAAAGCAGGACATTCCAAGACCAAGGCGGCGGAACTGCTGCGCGTCAGCTTCCGATCGCTGCGCTATAAAACGAAAAAGTATGATTTGTAGGGGCCTTGAAAAATTCGAAATTTCGTTCAAGATCGAGGCGCGCAAGAGAATTTTACCGCAGGCATATACATGATATTCCGAGGATAAAATTCGATTGCGCAACGATGAGATTGGGCGAAATGGCAATTTTTCAAGGTCCCCTGTAACCTCTCCTATGACCGCGGCCGCCACGGGACCCCATCCACTCCATGAACCTCTTCTCATATTTCAAACTCGAGCGGGCCGACGATTCCTACGGAGAATTGATGAAGCAGCAGTTGATGTGGATGCTGTTGCTCCGGGTCGTCCTCTATACCCTGCTGCTTTTTATCAGCCTGTTACTGATGGACGAACGTTTCGACGCCATCACCATGCCGCCCAGCCTGTTGATCCTGTTCATCCTGGGGGTCTACCTGGTTACCGTCGGCGCCGCGCTTCTGCTGTTCCATTCACACGGCGAGTTCCGCAGGTTCGGATTTGTGCAGACCATTGTCGATGCAGCGCTGGCTTCGCTGCTCGTCTACCTGACCGGCGCTTCCCACTCGGTATTTTTCTCCGTCTACTTCTTCCCGATCATCGCCGGCGGGTTGCTGGCACCACTCAAAGGCGGGCTTTTGGCAGCAGCGGCATCGACGCTGCGCTATGCCGGCGTGCTCGGCCTCGAATATTTCGACATCCTTCCGGATTATCTCTATTTTTTTGACGATTTTGAGACGCACAACCTGTTTGGCAGCGTCAATCACTTCTCCACCAAGGGTCTCTCCTTTTTTCTTGCCGCCGTCATCAGCGCCCTGTTCGGCGCCCGCCTCAAATCGACCACCGAAGCGCTGTCAAGCACCCGTCAGGATTTCAACCGGCTGACACTTTTGTACAAGCAGATCTTCGACAACATCTCCACCGGGATCATCACCTTTGACGGCAACGGCATCATCACCTCGGCCAACAACGCTGCCGCCGCCATCACCGGCATGAGCATCTCGGCTATGACCGGCAGGTCTCTTCCGGCAATCCTTCCAGACATCGACACCGACAGCCTGGCCAGTCGCAATGTCTGTGATTTCGAACGCGACGATGGCCAGAAACTACGGATCGGTTACGCCTGTACCAACGTGCACCGCCTCGACCCGGCGGAACAACAGCCGGCCCCCTTGCCCCCGGAACAGCAGCTCTACATCTTGTCGCTCAAGGACATTGGCGAGATAGAACGGCTGGAGATGCAGATGCGGCAGTCAGAAAAACTGGCCGCCATCGGCATGATGAGTGCCAGCATCGCCCATGACTTCCGCAATCCGCTGGCTGCGATTTCCGGTTCAGCACAGGTACTTGCCCATGAATTCGCCTCGCGGCAGCAAGACAGCGGCGCCAACTACGAATTGACCAGAATCATTCTTCGAGAATCGGATCGACTGACCAAGACCATCGCCGATTTCTTGAAGTTCGCTCGACCGGAGAGCGCTGACCGGGAGTGGTTTCGGCTCGCCACGTGTCTCGAGGACATTCTCCAGGTCTGCAAGGCCGACCCGAAATGGCCGGCATCCGCCCGGATCGATGTCGAAATCGATCCCCTCTTTCGCCTCTGGGCCGACGAGAAACAACTGTTCACCGCCCTCAGCCATTTGATCAACAACGCCCTGGCCTTCTGTCCGCGCGGCCAGGAACATCTGCGCATTGTGGCCCAGCAGCGGATGGTCGTGGATCGCGGTATCATGAACGGGGTGACCGTGTATGACAACGGTCCCGGTATCAAGGATGAGGATGTGAAGAAGATTTTTGAGCCGTTCTTTACCACCCGGGCCGACGGGACCGGGCTGGGCCTGGCAATTGTCAAGCAGACGATCGAGGCCCATAACGGGTTTGTGGTGGTGGGCTCTTCCCCTCTGGGCGGTGCCGGCTTTTCCCTGTATCTTCCGATACCCGAGGACGCAAGCCGGTGATCGGGCGGCTCACTCTCGCTCCTTCCAGACACTGGCGCCAAGTCCGGTCAGTTTGCCAACCAGGTCTTCATAGCCGCGCTCCAAGTGATAGATTCTCGAGATCTCGGTACGATTGGCGGCAGCCAAGCCGGCAATCACCAGAGACGAACTGGCGCGCAGATCGGTAGCCATCACCCGGGCCCCGCTGAGACCGTTCGGCCCGCGCCCGGCCACCACCGCATTGCTCCCTTCCGTCTTGATGTCGGCCCCCATTCGACGCAATTCGGCCACATGCATGAAACGGTTCTCGAAGATGGTCTCACGGATGACGCAGATGCCGCTGCTCAGTGTCATGAGTGCCATGAACTGCGCCTGCAGATCGGTCGGATACCCCGGATAGGGCATGGTTTTGATATCAACGCCACGCAACAGCCGGCGCTGCTGCGGATCGAGGCGCAGGGTTACCGAACCGTCGGCAACAACCACCTCGGCCCCTGCCTCGGTCAATTTTTCCAGCAACGCCGGCAGGTGTTCGGGGCAGCAACGGTTGACCGTCACCTCGCCGCCGGTGGCTGCACCGGCAATGAGATAGGTACCGGCCTCGATCCGATCGGGAATGATCTCGGTGGTTGTCGGCGGTCAGGTTTCCACCCCCTGCACCGTCAACTGGCTGCTGCCGCGGCCTTCGATGGAGGC
>JAUVWB010000225.1 GCA_030604345.1 Desulfofustis sp.
CCACCTTCGGCAGGCTCCGGCCGGCGAACAACAGTGGGACGCAGGCCTCCCAGACCTTCTTGAAGGTGTACCCTTCCCGGGAAAAGAAAAAGAGGGTGCGAATCCCCAGGCGTTCACACTCGTCGGCCACGTGCTGGACGAACGTCCCGATCACCGGTCCGAGAAAATTGTAGCCTTCCTGATAGAGCGGCGTCTGGCCGGGATCTTCACCCTCCAACGGCAGCATCAGCTGCTGCAGGGCCCTGCCCCGATAAAACGGACGTCCTTTCGAGTAGTTCACATACCGCTTGACCAGCGCCTTGCGGAATTTTTCCGAACCGTCTCGCAAGACCAGGGCCTGCAGTCCGTGCTCCGCCGGCCTGAGACCGTCGGATATCGGGTTGTCGCCGATGTGAAGCCAGCTCTGAGGGTCCAGGCCATAGCGCTCGCGAATCAGCGGGTAGGCCTTTCCCGAGGCCTTGGCGAGAAACGAATCGGCCGAAGAAATCACATCCTCCACCAACTCCAGCAGACCGGTAGCACGACACAGGATGCGCAGATGCTCGGCCGGCAGATAGATATCGGATACGATGAACAACCGCTTGCCCTGTCCATGCAGATCAACCAGCCAATCGTAGAGAGGTTTACGAGGCACCAGTTGGGAGCTTTCCATGGCCATTTCATAGGCAGTCACCTCGGCCAGCACCGCTTCTTCATAGTGTTCCTGGAAGATGTCCTGCAGCACTTCCGCCATGAAACGAGGATAGCAGGCCTCGTGATCGACGAAGGTTCGGCTGGTTTCTTGCCGATGCTGCTGTTCGATCGCATCACGGAGCTTTTGAATGGATTGCCAGGAGCGATTGATGCCGCAGGCTGCGGCACGACGGGAAATATAGCGGGCAACCGGCAGCTTGACCAGATCAGGATCATGGATACGCCGGATCAACAAGGTGTCGAACAGGTCAAAACTGATGGCTTGACACTGACCGGCGCGTTTCTTCCCTTCTTTCAACAAGGACGGCAGCGTATAACAGGTCTTCCAGCTCATATCAACGCTCGCTTCCGCCTGGCGCGTGTGCCCATTTCTTTTTTACCCAGACCTGCACGGCCGTACCAAGGGTGCGCAGGGCCGGTCTGACACCCTGGGTCACCGGTGGCTGCAGGGATCGCCGCACCTCGGTCAATTCCCTCTCGAGCGTCACCAGTCGGTCGCTCCCGGCAGCAACGTAACCGCGCAAGTGCGCGGGTATCTTGGCAAGGAGGTACTTCCTGATCAGTTCCCGATCCTGCTCCCTCCCCTTGATTGCCGCCTCGCTCAGGGTGTTCCCGCCATGAATGCGATAATAGAGGAGTTTTTCATCAGCAGCATAGCCGACCCTATCGGGGAAAGCGAGCAGCATACGGAAGATGAAATCATAATCATGCAGGTAACGGAGCGGACTGAAGGGGCCGACCTGCCGGGCAGCGTCCGCCGTCATGAACAGGTTCGACGTGGTCACCATGAAGTTGCCGTGCAGAAAACCGGCATAGAGGTCACCGCAGGCGAAATAGAAGCTGCGATTGTCCTGGTGCCATCGATTCCAGCCGAAAGCGGGGTCGGTGAACTCGTTTCCACCATCGTCGATCGGCACCACGTCACTGAACAGACAGACGAGATCGTGCTCACGGCAGATTGCCAGCAAGCGTTCCAGGCGATTTCGCACAAAGACATCATCAGAGTTGAGGATCGCCAGGTATCGTCCCCGAGCCAGGCTGATACCGCGATTGATGGTATTGAAGGCGTCCTGGTTTTCCTGATGATAATAGCGCAGACGAGGATCGGCAAAGCTGCGGACCACATCCCCCGTGCGATCGGTAGAGCCGTCGTCGACGACGACCAACTCCAGGTCGCTGCAGCTCTGTTCAAGCACGCTTTCCACCGCGGCGCCGACAAAACGCTCGTGGTTGTACGCGGGGATAACGACTGATATCAACGGATCTGCCATAGTCGCTCCGGAGGAACCAGCCTCCGGATCAGGTTTTATTTTGCACAACACGTGCCGTTATGATTTCGGACAGGAGTCGGCGGTAAATGGCTGCTGTACTAATGAACTTTTTCTCTGTCGTCAAGGCCTTATTACCCCGTGCCGGTCAGCCAGTCAAGAAAACGGGCCGCCGGGATTCCCTGCTCCAGCACGACGCCGATGTTGTAATTGGGATCGCCCTGGCGCAATACCTGCTGCCATTGTTCCTGAAAGCGCCTCTTCTCCTCGCTCTCGGCCGCTGCATCATCGCGGGACGGCTCCCGTTCATCCATGGTTACAGTCACATACGGAGTATAGAGGATCTGCTTGCCAGCCTGCATCATCCTGAAAGACCAGTCATGCATGGCCAGCAGCTGCGGGTAACGGCGCCCATCGAAACCTCCGAGTCGCTCGTACAGCGCTTTTTCGAACAGGCAGCAGCGCCAGTCACAGCAGCGAACCAGCTGGGGGTTATGCAAACCGTTGAGATGCCTGGTCATCGAGGCAAGCGCTTCGGCATAATAACGGCTCGATCGGTCATCCAGATCCGGAACGGTATAAGACGGGCCATCCTCGCCGGCCCACGATACGCAGCCGCAGACAGCTCCGAGGTTATCATCGTGGAAAAGCGTTCCCGCCATGACGTCGAGCCACCCTTCGCTGATCTCGCTGCCGCCGTATCCGAACAGGACGATATACTCGCCGCTGCTTGCCCGGATTGCCTCATCGAGCAGGACGGTTTTGCTCCGGCTCACGCCGCCGCGGTTCGCGGGGGCGTGGTCGACCACCAGGAGTTCGCAAGGCTCGTATCCGGCGCGGCCCAGCAGGTGTTCAGCCGTTATTCCGGCATGATGGTGCCCCGCTTCCCGCCAAAAGACGACGGAAACCTTTGGCTTTTCTCTTCTTTTGTAGTTGATACGATAGTAAAATGTGAGGTGGTTGTCGACCACCTCGGCGTCGATTCCCTGACGCTTCAGCGATGCGGCCAGAGCTCGTTTGCCGGCGTCGTGGGCATAGGGTTTGGTATCGTGGTTGATACTGCTTGATGAATCGGTTGCCCGCCAGTGATACAGAATTTTGGGTACATGGGCGATGTGGCTGGCAGCTTCCGCGGCCCGCAGCATCAGATCGAAATCCTGGGCGCCGTCGAAGCCTCTGCCGATCCCGCCTATTTTACGAAAGTAGTGTGCCTCGATCAGGACAAAATGGGTAATGTAGTTATGAGAAAGGAGCAGGTGCCGGTTGAATGCCGGCTTATGGAATACACTCAGTTGCGACCCGTCATCCCCCACCAGCGACTCATCACTATAGGCCACCACCGCTCCCGTTTCGTTGACTGCCTGCACCATCCGATACAGACAGTCCGGAGTCAAGGCATCATCGTGGTCGAGAAAGCCCAGATACTCCCCGGTCGCCAGCTCTGCAGCGGTAGCCGTGGCACCTGAAATACCCGTATTTTCCTGATGGTACGCCACCTTGATGCGCTGATCCCGGCCCTCCCAGTCAGCGAGAATGGTCTTGATCGCCGCGTCAGTGCTGCAATCATCCACCAGACACAGCTCCCAATAGGGATAGGCCTGATAAAGCACCGACCGGATACAGGTATTGAGGTGTCGATGGTCGGCGTTATAGACCGGCACCAGAATCGAGACCCGCGGTTTTCTCGACAGGGTAGCGATCCGCTCGTCAGGAAAATTGCCCCCATAAACGCCGTGACTCAGGTAGTGTGCCAACGGTGAACAATGCTTCTTTTTCTTCAAATACCGCTGCCGGTAATAGCGGGGATCAAAGAGCTCGGCAGGCCGTTGACCGGTTTTTTCTTCCAGTCGCACATAGTGTGCCAGGGGGTCTCTCCGGGCCGCTTCATTCTCCTCTGTT
Source organism: Desulfofustis sp. (assembly GCA_030604345.1). Next base: position 3,861 of record JAUVWB010000225.1, read on the forward strand.
TGCTGGAGGTAATAGCCGGGGTCGAAAAC
>JAUVWB010000230.1 GCA_030604345.1 Desulfofustis sp.
GGCTCACCATGATGAAAGCCTTCGGTCCCTGCGTGCCGGAAGGCGCCAATAAGCGTTCCAGCCAGATGATGCCCCCGATGTCCAGATGGTTGGTTGGTTCGTCCAGCACCAGGAGGTCCGGCTCAATCACCAACGCACAACAGATTGCCAGTCGTTTGCGCCAGCCCCCGGAGAGCTTGCCGGCTGGGAGGTCCGGCTCAAACAGGCCGGCGCGACTCAGCATGGCCTCGGCGCGGCTCCGTTTCAACCGAGCATCGAGCGGTAATCGCTCGAGGCTGAACAGCAGGTTGTCCAGCGCGTTCATGCGGTCGTCCAACTCGTCCTGCTGGGCCAAATGGCTGACCACGATACCACGGCGTCGTAAAATTTCACCATGGTCGGCCTCTTCGCGCCCGGAAATAATGGACAGCAAGGTCGATTTTCCGGAGCCGTTCGGCCCGATCAGCCCAATTCGGTCACCCTCGGCAACGACCAGCTGCACCTCGGAGAACAGCGCTTGAGCCCCAAAAGCCTTGCCAACGGAGCGACAGGTTACCAGAGCGGACATGGTGATCTAAAATTTAAATGCAATATTATCAAACAGTTAACAAGGACGAGATTTTACCTTGATAGATTGACACGATACGAGTATAAGCTTTACCAATGTTCGGGTGCCCTGAGCGACCACACCCGGACAGTCGGCTATCATACAGACAGAGCCCACTTTTAACAACAACGAGAAAGACTCTGCCATGAATGAACGATTCCATATTATCGTCACCGGGGAGAACGGGCGCTCGTCGTCATTCCAGATTTCCAAAAAGCGCTTCTTTATCACCCTTTCTTCCCTGTTCATCCTCCTCGCCTCACTGTGCGTTTTCGGCTACTTCACCACCGGCTCCTACCTGAGCAACAAGCTGATGAACGGCAAGATCGACGGACTGCAGGAGCGGCTTGCCGAGAGCAAACGCAGCATCAAAGACTATCAGCGGCAGCTGGCCGAACTGAAAAAAGAGCATGAGAAAGAGATCGCCGCGCTGACCGATGATCATGAAAAACAGCTGGCCCATATCCAGACCAGCTTTGACTTGGAGAACACCAACCTCCAGTTGGAGAATCTCCGGCTGATGAATACGGCGGTCAACGATTTGAACGAGCGGAGCGAACTGATCGAAACGGTGATGAACACCATCGGCGTCAAGATCAAAGGTTCGGCCGAGACCTCCCGGAAGAACAGCGGCGGTCCCTATATCCCGGCCGAAGAGAGTTCGTACGACGATCTGTTGAAAAAAGTCGACGACTATCTGGAAACAGTGCGGCTCATGCCGCTCGGACGACCGATAGAGGGCTCGGAAATCTCTTCGCCGTTCGGCAAACGTAGCGACCCGATCAACGGCAAGAGTGCCTTTCACGAAGGTGTCGACATTCGCGGCGAACAGGGGGAAAAGGTCTATGCCACCGCCGCCGGCACTGTCGTCAAGGCCTTCAAAAACGGTAACTACGGCAACTACGTGGAGATCGATCACGGCAACGGCTACCGCACCATCTACGCGCACCTGCAGAATTATCTGGTAAAACCCGGCGAAGCGGTCGAACAGGGGCAGGTTATCGGCCAGGTGGGCGATAGCGGTCGCTCCACCGGCGCCCATCTGCACTATGAAATCCGGTTCGGCGACAAACCGATCAATCCGACAAAATTCATCAAGGTTGCAGAAATCGGCACCAAGCTGCAGACTGCCAAACGAGATTAGACACGAACCTCATGTTCAGCAAAAAGGCTTCTATCGATAAAGAAATGCAAAAGGCCGAAAGTGAAACCATCACGGCCATCATCGACAAGACCATGGTCATCAGCGGGGAGATCTCATTCAAAGGCAAGACCCGCATCGACGGCACCATCAACGGCAACATTGATGGAGAACACCTGGTTCTCAGCGAATCGGGAACGATCACCGGTGATATCAGAGTATCCTCATTCATCTGCCATGGCACCATCGACGGCAACATAGCCGCCAGCCTGGTTACCGCTCGCAAAGGCTGTTCCATCCGCGGCCGCCTCGAGGCCTCCAACCTCACTGTCGAACCGGGTGCGCGGCTTGACGGTGAGATTAAGGCGACCGGCTCCAACCCGTCGTCCGGCAGCGCCAAAAACCCCTCCGGGTCAGCATCGCCCCCGACATCATCACCTTCTTCGTGATTCTCCCCTCCCATGCCATCCGTACGATCACCAGGAATCGCCAATCGTCTTGTCTGCCCGGCCTGTGGTAATGATGAAGAATTCGTCGAACTGGCTCACGACGTCCTGCTCACCTCCTATTACCGGCAGAACAGCGACGGAAGCTTTTCCCATGAAAGCGACGCCACCCAGATCAACGGCGAGGTTCTGCTCTTCTGCGGCGCCTGCCAGGAAGATCTGACCTATTACCATCAACGTTTTCGAGAGATGATCTTTTGAATCGGCAACGCCGGATCATCACCGACAACGCGACCTTCTTCAGCACCTACCCACAGCTCCGCACCGGCGATCTCATCTGTTGTCGTCTCAGACTTCGCCCTGGAGAAGAACACCTGCTGGTCGATCTGGCCGAGCGCGGCATCGAGGCCTTTCCATCGTTTCGCGCGCAATGGTGCTGCCGATCGAAAGTCTTCCAGACCCGCCTATTCTCCTGGGCCATGGTACCGCACACCACGGCTGTCTATACCATCAATGACCTGCTGGAGACCGTCGCTCGCTACGAGCGGGCGGAACTCGCCCCGGTCGTGGTGAAGCTGGAAGGAAAGAACGGCGGTCTTGGCGTTCTTCGCTACCCCTCAATCGAAGAGGTCTATAGCCAGTCAGCCCTCGGCCAACTCCGCTTCCCGTTTGTCGTCCAACCGTTGGTCAGACGGGCCGTCGATATCAGGGTGCTGATTCTGGACGATTACGTCGAGGCCTACCGGCGCAGCAACGACCGTTGTTTCCGACAGAATCTGCATTGCGGCGGCGCCGCAACACCATTCGTCCTGCGTTCGGAACAGATCGAGCTATGTCGACGGATCATGGAACAGGGCGGTTTCCCTTACGCTCACCTGGATCTGCTGGAGGTTGACGGGACAACCACCTATTTTTCCGAGATCAATTTACGCGGGGGGCTGCGCGGGGCTCGAATCGGCAACGCCGACTACCTGCAGCGCCTGGCGGCCATCCATCAGCGCTTTCTTGCCTCATCAGGTGCCGATCAGGGCTGAAGGGGAGTAACCGACGTAATCACAGAAGGAGCGGTTACAAAAAAAAAGGAGAAACCCCAAAGGGCTCCTCCTTTCCAAGGTCTAACGGTACGGCAGGGAAAAATCAGACGCAACCGGTCGGTTTCGGCAGGCCGGCCATTTTACAGGCTCCTTTGCCAGGTCCGGACGGGAACAGCTCGTAGATCCGCTTCAGCGGGAAGCCGGTGGTCTTGGAGAGGATACGTACCATCGGGGCAATACCGTTCTTCTTGTAGTATTCCTGCAGTGCGTCGATAACTTTCTGATGCTCGTCGGTCAGGTCGGAAATACCCTCAGAAGTTTTGACATAGTCAACCCACTCTTCGTTCCACTCTTCCATTCCTTTCAAAAGGAATCCGTCTTCGTCTACCTGGAAGGATTTTCCATTGTGTTCTACTGTTGGCATTTCATACCTCCTTGAATATAGTGATTCGTTGAGACCTCGTCATAGTACCCGAATGAATACTCTTCTCACACGCGCTATAGTAATTGGGCTTATTACTATAGGCAAAACAGTTTGTCAAGTGAATGAGTAATCATTTGTCTTTCGCTATTTTTCCAAATGATTACCTGCCACATCGAGAAGTTGCATAATACCAGAA
>JAUVWB010000129.1 GCA_030604345.1 Desulfofustis sp.
GACCGCTTCCAATTTCAAGCCGCAGCACTGCCGGAGCATGCACGATGTGATTCGCTACTCCCATGAAAAAGGCATGACCGAGATGTTTTCGCTGGTCGGACGCAGCGGCCGAGAGTTGTCGGGGGCCAAGCGGGTCGACGGCGAATTGCCATTCACCCTGTCGATCATCGATCTGGGCGGCGGCCTGACGGCGGAAAGTGCCCGCCGTCGCACGGTCACCCCGAAGCAGTTTGCTTCCCCCCTGCTGCGCGCCTGCTGGCAGGGATTGAGCCATCCGGACGTCACCTGGCACGATGGCCTGCTCTACCTGGACTGGCAGGAGGCCGACCGGTTGGCCGGCGGCATCGTCAACCTGAAATCGGCCAAACTGGGCAGCTATGCGGTGGTGGCCCGCGACTATCTGCACCTGATGCTGCGCTTCGGCTACCATTTTGCCATCATCGACTCGCTGGCCGGTGACGAACCGGAAGCCAACTACCTGACCTTTCGTTTCAAGGGCGGCGGCGGCAGCTACGACAACCGTCTGCGCCGGCTGCGGCTGGTCAGTGAGGTGCTGAACTGGGCAGGATTTTCAACCCACGCCCACGGCGATCTGCTCGATGCCCGCTTCGATCGCCGGAGCGCCGCCGAGACGATCAACCGATTGGTTGCCGTCAGCATCATTCAAGGCAAATGCCAGCTACTGGACATGAAAATGGACTCGGACGACTCCATCGCCGCACTGGTCGAGTCCATGAAAAAACCCTTATCTGCCGTCATCGACGGATCGCCCTAATCCTGGAATGGTCGCCATGAAACACGCTCACTACCGGGTCGACTGGGTCACCGACAATCTCGCCGTCGGTCAGGCCCCCATGTCCTACGATGCCCTCGACGCTATCCGCGCCCTGGGGATCGGCGCCGTACTCAACCTTTGCGCGGAATTCTGCGACCTACATTGGATCGAGGAAAAGGCCGGCTTCGAGGTCTACTACCTGCCCATCCCCGACGAAGAAGCCCCCGACCTGGCAGAGTTGGAAAAGGCACTCGACTGGCTCGACGAGTGTCTCTATCTCGGCAAGAAAGTGCTGGTCCACTGCCGGTTCGGCATCGGCCGCACCGGCACCGTCGTCAATGCCTACCTGCTGCGCAAGGGACTCGGCCACCGGCTCGCCGGCAAGACCTTGAAGGGGCTCAAGTCCCAGCCGGCCAACTTCAACCAGTGGTGGTTCATCAGGAAATACGGAAAAAAAGAGAAACCGCTGAAGATCAAGCAACCGTCCCTGAGCAACCAACATCTGGTGGACCTGTTCCCGTTCTTTTCCGATCACCAGCAGCTTCTCAGCCGCATCGACGAAGCCGCGCAAGCGGACGAAAACCGTCCCTGCTGCGGTCTGAACCACGACCGCTGCTGCCGCACCATACTGAGTTTGAGCTTTATCGAGACGGTCTTCCTCAGCCACCTGGTCAACACCACGCTGCCGCGCCAGGCCCGCCTGGACCTGATCGATCGGGCCATCGCCACACCGCTGACCCGCTGCCCGCTCAGCGTAGACGGCCGCTGCCTGGTCCCGGCCGGCCGGCCGGTGGCCTGCCGGTTATTCGACCTGGAGACGGGTCGGCGCCAGGCCATCGAGACTCCGCTGCAAGACGGTCTGAAACGGTTGTCCGGCGACGTCTATTTCGCCTTCACCTCCCACTTCCCGCATGACCCGCCGCTCAGTTTCCCGTTGCCCCACGCGGTCTCCGGAAAATACGTGCAAACCCTGTTTCACCGGCTTTTACGAGACCAAGCGCAAGCCCCTGAAAGATCAGCATAGGGAAGCTCAAAAAATTCGAGATCTCACGCAAGATCGAGGCATGCAAGAAGGTTTCACTGCCGTTATATGGATGGTATGCTCATGACAAAACGTGATTGTGCAACAATGGGATGGGGTGAAATGGCGATTTTTCAAGGTTGCCTAAGAACTTTTAAGACCGTTCTTCCCCCCATGTCCGCACACAATTGCACTTGACTTTCTCCTGCCGATAAGTGACCCTAGCCGATAGCTTATTCAGGTGCGCTCACATGCGCTAATAGGGAATTCCGTGTGAATCGGAAACGGGCCCGCCGCTTTAATCGGGGACGAAAGCTGCAACCTGCCACTGTTTGACTCACGTGCAAATGGGAAGGCGCAGCGAGTAGGACGATCCGAAAAGTCAGAAGACCTGCCTGAATATGGGAAGCAACCCTCGAGGAATGGGGTTGAGTTGCCGATCATGCGGAAAAACAGGGATCCCGGATCGATAGTTATTATCGTTCCGGGTTTTTTATTTCGGGACAAAGCCACTCCAGGAGCAGATGGAATGAAAAGATTCATAGGCGTTTGTCTTTGCAGTAGTTTGCTGGCTCTGCCATCATATGCCCAAGCTGAGCCCCCGCGATCAGACCAGGACAGACTCAGCGAAGTCGTCGTCACCGCCAGTCGTTCGGCTGAAAGCGTCGATGAAACACTTGCCGCAGTTACCATCATCACGCGCCGGGATATTGAGCAAAACCAGTATCGCAGTGTGCCGGAGGCCTTGAGTCAGGTGCCTGGCTTACAACTCAGCAGGAGTGGCAGTATCGGGCAGTTGGCCGATGTCTATCTCCGTGGAACCGACTCCAATCATACCGTGGTGTTGATCAATGGTATTCGCATCGGTTCGGCAACGAATAGTCGGGCGTCTTTGCAACACATCCCGGTCAGCCAGATTGAACGCATTGAAGTCGTCCGGGGTCCACGCTCCACGCTTTATGGCTCAGACGCCATTGGCGGTGTTATCCACATCTTCACCCGCAAAGGCAGCGAGGAACAACAAGGTCAGGTGTCTCTCGAGGGCGGCAGTCTCGGCAGTTATGATGTTCAAGCCGCTATTTCCGGGGCTCTGGGAAAAAGCTACTACAGCTTGGCCGGCTCGCTGTTCGAGACGGAAGGGTTCGATGTTATGGAAAATGGTGTTACCGACCCATGGGGCTGGCCCACGGCCAACGAACCGGACAAAGATGGGTATCTCGAACGGTCAGCAAGCGTTCGGCTCGGACACCGCTTTTCTGCCGGCAACGAGGTTGAACTCTACGCCATGCATTCAGCCGGCACCACCGAATATGATGGCGATTTTCAGAATGAAACGGACTTTCTGCAACAGATTATGGGAGTCACGGCCAAAATACAGCCATTCGCACTATGGGATGTCACGTTGCTTGCGGGTCAGAGCCGAGATGATGCGGAAAATCTCAAAAACGGCTTTTTTGCTTCTTACTTTGACACCACGCGTTCCCAGTTGAGTTGGCAGAATGATCTTTTCATGGGCGAGCATCACATCCTGACAGCAGGTATAGACTATTATCAAGACAAGCTTTCAAGTGATACCGCATTTGCCCGTGATAGCAGAGATACGGCAGGGACCTACCTGCAATATCAGCTTGATGCTGACCGTCACAGCCTGCAAATCGGATGGCGCTATGAGGACAATGAACAATTCGGCGGCCATACCACCTACAATTTCTCCTACGGTTATCGATTACCCTATGATCTGCGAGTCGTGCTCAATTACGGCACTGCTTTTCGCGCCCCCACGTTCAATGAATTGTATTGGCCGACGAGCGGGAACCCTTATTTAAATCCTGAAGAGTCAGAAAGTTACGAGGCATCCATACAACAGCAGTTGGACTGGGGACAGTGGCGGTTGGGCATCTTCCGTACCGACATCGACGACCTCATCTCCGGTTGGCCGGCAGAAAACATCGATCGCGCACGGATAGACGGGCTTGAAATTGAAACAACGATCAATCTTGACGATACCTGGCAAGCCCGCATTATCCTCTCTCTGATCGACCCTAAAGACCGGCATACCGGCCTGCTTCTTCCTCGGCGGGCGAAAGAAACCCTGGCGTTCGACCTTGATGGTACTTTTGGTATGTGGCGTCTTGGCATGAGCCTGCAGGCAGCCGGATCACGCTACGATGACGCGCTGAACACGACTGAAGTTTCAGGCTACGGAATCATGTCGTTGCGGGCCAGTTATGCCTTGTCTGAACAGTGGTTGTTACAGGGCAAAATCAACAACCTTTTTGATCAAAGATATACCGAGGTCGCCACCTACCGAACTGAGGGCCGTGTCGCCTTCGTCACGTTAACGTACACCTTCTAGGAGAACGGGGATGATAGCCCTTTTCCATAGCGGCGGACCGGTCATGTATCCATTGCTGCTTTGTTCAATCATCATGCTGATGGTGGTCATTGAACGAGGCGCCTTCTGGCTCCTGGTGGATTACCATCGCCGGCAGGCTCTCGTTGATGAAATACTCGAGCTCTCGCGACAAGGCGAGTGGGAGACTGTCCGCGAAAAAGTGGCCCATACCCAGGATTATGTCATCCGTGTCCTGGTCAGCGGTATGCTGCATCGTGAATTCTCCATGGTAAAGGCGATGGAGGCCGCGGCGGGGGATGAATTATCGAATATGCGTCGCTACATGAGCATACTCGATACGATGATCACGGTCGCGCCTTTGCTGGGCATACTGGGAACGGTTATCGGGATCATCAATTCATTTGAGATGATCGGCACGGCAGGAATTGAAGACCCGCGCACGGTGACAGCCGGCATTGCCCAAGCGCTCATCACCACCGCGGCCGGGCTCAGCATAGCCATCATAGCGGTGTTCCCATACAATTATTTCAATAGCCGAGTGGACAATGCCGCCCGAACCATTGAAAAATATGCCACGAGTCTTGAGATCGTTTACGAAAAGCTGGAGAACGAACAACATTCACCTTTTTCGCAAGATAAAAGGGGAGCTTGAAACATTCGCACGTTCGTTCATGATCGGAGTGCGCACGAACATCTTGCCGCAGGCATATCGATGATGTTCCCAGGACAAGATGTGATTGCGCAACGATGAAATTGGGCGAAATGGCATTTTTCCAAGGTCCCGAAAAGAAAAGGATAGGCTTCAGATGAATATACCTGCCGCCCACCTGGGTGTTAAGAGAGCCCGTGTCGAAATGCTGCCGCTGATTGATATCGTTTTTCTGGTGTTGGTCGTATTCATTTACGCCATGCTGTCAATGGCCGTTCACCGGGGTCTGCCCGTGGCCCTGCCGCAGTCTCAGGGAAACATCATCGAAAACGATAGCAGTCTCACGATCACCCTTTTGCCCGATGAGACCATTCTCTTCAATCGCCAGGCTATTACCCCGGAGGCATTGCACACGGTGTTGCAGAGAAAAGCGGATCTCAGCCCGCAACCACCGCTCCTTCTCTTTGCCGACCGGGATCTCAGTTATCGTAGTCTTGTTCGGGTACTTGACATGATCCATCAAGCTGGGATCGAAACCGTTTCGCTGCAAACGGAACCAGTCAGGTAGTATGAAACGGTTGCTCTGGGCAGCGGGGCTTTCATGCCTGATTCATGGCTCCCTTGTTTATTTCTATCGAGATCTGCCCTCGCTGTCCGGATCGTCGAAAAGAGAGCCCGCAAAACACCTTTCTTTGCAACTCGCTACGCTTCAGTCCACAGCTCTCCCCGCTCCTGCTCATACTCCTTCGCAGCACCTGACTTCTTCATATCTGGAAGGCGTTACTCCTGAACAAGCGTCATCCCTCCCTGCCATAAAGAAGACAAAAATTCGTGAATC
>JAUVWB010000099.1 GCA_030604345.1 Desulfofustis sp.
TCTATGGCAAGACCATGTCCATCTCCGACGATTTAATGTTTCGCTACTATGAATTGCTCAGTGACATTTCGACAGACAAGCTGAAGTCGCTTCAGCAGGGGGTCTCCGCCGGCAGTCTCCACCCCAAAGAGGTGAAGCAGCAATTGGCGCGGGAACTGACGGCGCGGTTCCACTCACCGGCGGCGGCGCTTCAGGCGGAACAGAATTTCGCCAACGTGTTCAGCAAAAATGAAACACCCGATGATCTGCCGGAGTATACCGTCTCCAGCGCCGAGGCGGTGTGGTTGCCCAAGCTGTTGGCCGATGCCGGGCTGGTTTCTTCCACCTCGGAAGCTCGGCGGATGATCGATCAGAGGGCGGTCAGTATAGACGGGGAAAAGATTGCGGACAGTTCCTATACCGTTGAACCGAACGGAGCATTCATCATCAAGGTGGGGAAGAGAAGATTCTGCAGAGTCGTCTTCACCTGACCTGGTATCGTTCTCGGCAGAAAGCAATAAGGCGTTTCCCGGTTCGGGAAACGCCTTATTGCTGGGCATTGTTCGGGGCAAACCGGGCAGGCGCTCAGTTGATGGTCTCTTCCATTTTGATTTCCGTGCCGCTGCATTCCGGGCAGATACCGGAGAACTCGATATGATGTCCGAGGATCTGATAATCGCAGGCCTTGGCTGCCAGCCGATCGAGCTTGTTTTGCACCGGTAGCTCGATGTCGTCGACACGGCCACAGACCCCGCAGCGCACGTGATAGTGCAGATTGGTGGTGGCATCAAATCGCTTCTGGGTGCCTCCCACTTCCAACTTCAGAATCATGCCGCTTTCAGCCATTAATTCGAGGTTACGGTAAACGGTTCCCAAGCCGATACGGGGGAGCCGTTTGCGCACCATATCGTACACCTCATTGGCTGTCGGGTGAGACGTCACTTTCCCGAGTTCTTCAAGGATAATTTGCCGCTGGGCGGTCAGCCTCATTTTGGGTGATTGTTCGTCAATAGCCATGGCTCGCTTCCATCGGATAGGGCAAGATAATAAAGTCTCCCAATAACATAATGAGACCGGGAGAATAATTCAATTAAAAAAGGAAATCAACCCGATAGTTGAACATGTGGGTTGAAATAGCCAAAACGGAGCCGTGGCAGCCGTTTTTTCAACAGAGCAAACCAGTTGCGCATCCCCAGGGCCGGCTCGGGGGGGACTTGCAGGGCGGAGAAGTAGTATTCCGGATCCAGATTGAGGTTGCGTAGCTGAATAAAGTCGACTCCGGTTGTTGCCACCAAATCGGTCAGAGCGTCGAGTTCCGCCGGAGTGTCGGTGAACCCGGGCAGGACGAAGTAATTGAGGGAAACGAATCTGCCGTGGTCCTTCATGGCCACGATGGATTGGCGGACATCTGCCAGTTGATAGCCGCGGGGTCGGTAGTAGCGGGAATAGTATAGTTCCTGAGACGAGTTGAGCGATACCCGCAGACTGTCGAGGCCGGCCAGGGCAAGGCGGGCGACCTCGTCCGGCAAACTGGCGTTGGAATTGCAGTTGATGGTTCCGCGTCGGGTCTGTCGGCGCATGGCCTGAATCGAGCTCTCGAGCAATGCTGCCTGGAGCAACGGCTCACCCTCGCATCCCTGGCCGAAACTGACGATGGGCGACGGAGCCTGGCGCAGATGAGGAACTGCCACTTCCAGGACTTCTTGCAGGTGTGGCACGAAGGTGATCCGGTCCTGCGTGGATGGGCAGCACCCCGATTCCTGCAACGATATGCAGCCGAGGCAACGGGCATTGCATACCGGGGAGGTGGGTAGCGGCGCCTCCCAGCGTTGCAAGAAATAGTTGCGGGCAGCCGGACATTGATAGGTCAAGCAGCAGTGGCCGAGATGCTGAATCAAGCGGTTGTGTCGATGACGGTGCAGAGCTTTTTTGGTTTGCCTGGCGACTCGCTCCTGCTGGAACGTGTGGGCGTCCTGACGATGATCTGGATCGCTGCGAAAGCCGGTTACCCAAAAGCGCCCACTGTGCCAACCGACGGCGCTATAGGCGAACAGCGGCAGGCGCGGAGCATCCGCTGTCGTTCGGTAGGCGGCAGTGTAGAGCGTTGTGTGAGCGGGAGCCATAAAGGCGGCAACCGCTTGCACCGTTTTTCCAGCCCGGTACGGGTCTTCTTCCAGGAGCAGCGGTTCGCCGCTGTGCGGATCGGTACCGACCGGCAGACGTCCCGGCAGGGTGAAGAGTTCGCTGCCTACCGGCAGTTCGATGAGATCTTCTCGATCGGGTCTCGTGTATCGGCCGTTGCTCATGCCGGCCATGGCGAGCTTGGGAAAATCGCGGATGCGACCCTGCTCGTCGGCGAAGACCAGAGAGGGTATCGCGCCGGGATGCTTCACTTGGGCCGCAGCACCTTGGTAACTGAATCCACCGCCCGATAGATGTCGATGTCCTCGCCGAACACGTCTTGAATGGCGGCGTGGTTCACCAGGTCTTCGATGATATACTGCGTAAGATAGAGGGTAACGATGTTGGGGTCCTGGACCAGGGTACGAACCGGGGCGAGCTTGAGCTGCAGGTCGAACTCTTCAAGCAGGTGCAGGCCACGCAGTTGTTTTTCAAAAGAAGTCCGGACATCCTCGACGGAGTCGGTTTCGATGATGTTGCGGTCGATCAGGCGTTGAACCAACTTGGTGGCCAACAGATCGGCGTGGTCCCTGGCAAAGAGAAACATCTTTTTTCGTTCTTGCTCGCGTTTCCGGTCAATTGCCCGAACTGCCTTGTCGGTGGCGCGATTTGGGTTGACATGCATTTTAGCCATTGAAGTGTCTCCTGGTCAGAACCTGGTTTATCCGTGAGGTTATGACGGTCGTTGATCATGGTGAAACATGTACCCTACCTGATATAAAAAAAATGTGCCAGCTCAAAGTGTTGCGTCATGGATCCGGAGCGATTGTTAAAATCGTTGAACCTTTTACGATTGTTCTTGTGTTTTTAGTACAATTTTTTATATTTAGGAATCAAAGAAAGGTACCATTGTACGTGTCAATGGTCCAATCCGAGCGTTCCTGCGAGCAAATTCGCACTTTAAACAACTTTATCGAATCGGGAGGTCTTACCATGTTGAGCGGAATTCGGGCTTTGTTGCCTGCGTTGATGATTTTGAGTCTTGTCCTGTTCTCGGGATGTGCCGACAGCGACACTGACGAGGCCATGAAGCCGGCAGCCGATGCCGGGGCCATGGGCAAAGAGGAGTCTTTGGAATCAAAAGGTATCGGTATCTCGGAAGGACGCACGTCGGAAGGAATGCTGCCCGTCTATTTCGACTTCGATTCGTCCGATATTCGTCAGGATCAGGTTTCCCGGATCCAGGTCAATGCTGACTTTCTCAAGGGAAATGATGTGAAGGTTCGTATCGAAGGCAACTGTGATCCTCGCGGCACCAACGAGTACAACATGGCTCTTGGCGAGCGCCGGGCATTGAGTGCCAAGAAGTATCTGGTCAATCTCGGTGTTGCCGAAGATCGTCTGTCGACCATCAGCTATGGTGAGGAGCGATTGCTGGTACATGGCCAGGATGAGCTCTCCTACGCGCAGAATCGTCGCGACGATTTCGTTATCGCTGAATAATTCTCCAACCGATTTTTGCTTATGACAAGAGATGCGGGCCGCTTGCCCGCATCTCTTGTTTTGGGGGTGCTATGGTACGTCGATTGGTAAGTTCCGCCGGTGCTGTACTCTGTATGCTGTTCCTGGTCTGTGCGGTTGATGCCCGGGCGCAGGAATTGAAGCTGGGGGTTATGAATGTCCAGCGGGTTCTTGTCGAGTGTGCTGCCGGCAAAGAGGCGAAGCAGCGTTTTGATGAGAAAATGAAGCAGTTGCAGGCATCTTTGCAGGCTGAGGAAGAGAGCTTGGAGGCGATGCAGAAGGACATTGAGGTAAAGAGTTCCGCCTGGAGCGAGGAGACCAAGCAGGAAAAGATGCGGGAGTTTCAACGCAAGCGCCGGGAGGCCCAGGAAAAGGCCGAAGATGCACGTTTTGAGTTGAAGACCATGCAGGATAAAGAGCTGGCGCCTATTCTGAACACGTTGGAACAGGTCGTCGCCGCTTATGGTGAAACCCACGGGTATGCTCTGATCCTCGATTCCCGGAACGGCGTCGTTTTCATGACCAAGTCCATAGATATCACCGAAAAAATTGTAACCGAGTTGGATGCCGCGATGGCCAAACAATAACCGGCTGCCAACGACGGTGTTGCAAGACACCGAGGTGGTGAAGTAAAACGATGCACGGGCAGTTGCAACCCGTGCATTTTTTTTGTGGTTCATCCGGATTGGGCGTTCTTTTTTGAGTTACCGGCAAAGAACCAGGCGGAGGGCATCGCTTCCAAACGCTGCTCTTCGGCCCCTTCGCCTCCCCGGTTGCAGAGACGTACGCTTGAGTCGGATGAACCTTTTTTGTTCAATCACTGTCTGGGGCACAGTCCATGGGATGGAGAAGCATGACCGGCTACGGCCGGGCTGAGATGGAGCACAACGGCCGGATCTGGACCGTTGAGGTGCGCTGTGTCAACAATCGGTTCCTTGATGTCAAGATAAAACTGCCACGCGATTACGGGGTCTTGGAAGAGGTTGTCCGGCGACGGGTCGGAGACTTCCAGCAGCGTGGCCGGGTTGATGTGAGTCTGACGGTATCCGGAGATTTTTCCGATCTGGTCTCCGTTCGTGTCGACCGCAACCTGGCCGCCACCTACCAGCGTGCCCTGGCAGTTCTGGCCGAGCAGCTGGGTGTTGCTCCTGAATACGACCTGCTGCGCTTCGCCACCCTGCCCGATGTTCTTACCCGTGAGCAGCAGCAGGAAGATGTCGATGCGATCGCCCCCGTGGTCGATCAGGTGGTCAGTCTGGCCCTGCAGCGCTGTCTTGAGATGCGCGAGCAGGAGGCGAGGCATCTGGCCGAAGATTTGCGCGAGCGGCTTGTCTCGTTCACGGCTGTCCTCCAGTCCATCGAAGATCAGGTTCCCGTGTTGGTTCAGCAGCGGCAGTCGGCGCTTCAGGAGCGATTGACTAAACTGCTCGGCACCGTTGACCTCGACCCGGCTCGGCTGGCTCAGGAGGTGGCGATACTGGCCGATAAAACAGACGTGACCGAAGAACTGGTGAGGTTGCGCAGCCATATCAGAAAATGGGGGGAGCTTTTTGCTTCGACCGAGCCGGTCGGACGGACGCTTGATTTCCTGATTCAGGAATTTCTTCGTGAAGTCAATACGGTAGCTTCAAAGATCAACGACGCGCGGATCGCTCATCAAACGGTTGCCCTAAAGAGTGAGCTGGAAAAAATGCGGGAGCAGGTGCAAAATATCGAGTAACACGACACTTCGCTCCTGTTCTTTCAATAAGAGATTCCCATGCAATTGCTCAATATCGGTTACGGCAACACGGTGATGGTGGAGCGGGTGATTGCCGTCATCAACACCGGATCATCACCGGCACGTAAACTCAAGGATTTGGCCAAGAGTGGTCAACGCTTAATCGATGTCACCGAAGGTCGGCGGACGCGATCCATCATCATCACCGATTCCAATCATGTGATTCTCTCCTCGGTTCAGCCCGACACGCTGGCACAACGTCTCGCAGCGCTGCAGGTTGCCCCGCACTTGGCGGAGTTAAGAGAACTGCGGAATCCCGAAGAGGATAAGGCACGATGATGATCGGTAGCCTGTTCATTGTTTCCGCCCCTTCCGGGACCGGCAAAACAACCTTGCTGCGACAGGTGATGGACAAGGTCGAGCGGGTGGTGTTCTCCGTCTCCCATACGACCCGAGCACCACGCCGGGGTGAAGAGGACGGGCGCGACTATTACTTTGTCAACGAAGAGCGTTTTGCTTCGATGATCAAGGCCGGCGCATTTCTCGAATGGGCACAGGTGCATGATAATTACTATGGGACGGCCGTGTCGCCGTTGGCGAACCGGTTGGAACGGGGATACGACGTCATCCTGGACATCGATGTCCAGGGGGCGGCCCAGGTCCGGTCTGCCCACAAGTTCCCCTGCGTCTCGATCTTTGTGGCGCCGCCCGACCTGCAGGAGCTCGAAAATCGCCTGCGGGGCCGGGAGAGCGACGACGAGCGCACCATAGCGCGACGGCTGGCCAACGCCCGTCGGGAACTGGAGCGGTGCCATGAGTATCAGTATCTCATTGTCAATGATCGCCTCGATGATGCGGTCCGCATGTTGTGCGGTATTCTCTATGCGGAGCGCGCCAAGGCCCGCAGAGCCA
>JAUVWB010000324.1 GCA_030604345.1 Desulfofustis sp.
CACGCCGAACTGGCGCTGTTCAACTCCATCGCCGATGTGATGGATGGGTTTCGCAGTGGCCAGGCCGATCTCGCCATGATTCCCGTCTATAATACCCGAGAAGGTGAAGTACGGGAGTATTTTCGTATCCTGGAGAGCCTCGACCAGGGATATTGGCTCGATAACGTGGTCCTGCCGATCAACCTCTCGCTCGGCGCGTTGAGCACCGATCAGCGACTGGACCGGGTCCGGGTCATCATCGGCAGAAGCACCGTATTTCGACAGTGCGAGGAGTATATCGCCGCCAACATGCCGCAAGCGACCCTGGTCTCGGTTCGGGATCTCGAACAGGCGTTGGCGGAGCTGCTGCAGAACCGACCGGACGACCACGTAGTCATCGATACCGAACAGATCATCAACCGCTTCGGACTGAATCTGTTGGATCGTGAACTGGCCCCGTACAACCGGACCAGGTTTGCCGTCATCGGCTCGCAACCGGGGAGGCAGACCGGCTATGATGCCACATCCATCATCACTCGCCCCTTGGCAGACCGGGTCGGGTTGCTGGTGGACATTCTCAACGAGTTTACCAAACGGGGCATCAATATTCTCGATTTGCGTTCGGAAAACGATATCAAGACCCAGAAGCTGCAGATTTATCTGGAAGTGGAAGGGCACCGACTCAACCCCCTGCTCAAAGAGGCGCTGGACCAGGTTGAACATCAGGTGATTCAGGTAGCGCAGAGCCTCAAGATTCTTGGTTCCTTTCCTCGCGTGGACATGCGGATCAAACGGATCAGGTCGTTCGGCTTTATCGGCTCAGGGGCGATGACCGTCTGGTTTGCCGATAAACTGCAGGGCGAAGGCTATGCCACCGTGATTTGTGGACGAAGCAGCACGCTTCGTCCCGAGGAAATGATCGCCCAGGTGGACGTGGTGGTCATCTGCGTCCCCATCTCCGTTACCACGAATCTGGTTGAACGGTACGGACCATTGCTGCGAGACGGGCAGGCGCTCATCCTGCTCGCCGGTGAATCGGAAACACCTTTGCGAACGGCGGTTGAAGCGACGGCAGAGGGGGTGGAAGTGATGCTGGTGCACAACCTCTGGGGACCGCAGGCGCTCACCATGAAGGACAAGAACGTGGTTGTCGTACGGACCCGCAAGAGTGGCAGTCTGTGCAGCGAGTTCGAGTCGTTTCTCTACAAGTACGGGGCGGAAATCCACCTGGATACGCCGGAGAAGCATGATCTGATGATGGGGGTGAGCCAGAAGCTGCCGACTGCCATCTCCGTGGCCCTGGCCATGACGCTGGCCGAGCATGGGATCGATTATGGCGACATCGATTCTCACTCCACCCTCACCTCTCTCTACGGTGTTTTGGCCCTGGCCCGGGTACACAGCCAGCACCCGCGTACCTATGCGGAGATCATGGCGACCAGTGGGGAAGGCAGAAAAATAGTTGCCGGTTTTCTTGCCCATCTGCAGCGAATCAGCGTCCTGGCCGAACAACGGCAGATCGACCAGCTCGCTGAAATCATAACGGAAAACATCAGAGCTATGCCTTCTCACTTCCTCAAGAGTAAGATGCGCCAGGCCCAAGCGGTCGATGCCGTGCTCAGTGACATCGGATTCAAGGGTGATTAAGGTAGTCGCTGTCGTGTTTTGCGTGTCAGGCTCGTACGATGCGTGGCGAGTCCGCCACGAGGCGTTGCGCCGATTGGTTCATTTCTGCAAAAAGGAGTACCATGATCAAGGATTATCGTCGTTATTTTGAGAACATTCCGGTCTGTCCCCATTGCCGGACCGAGTTGAGTTGTTGTGAGGCCCCGCCGTTTCATATCGGCGATGGTCTTGGCTGGGGGTCCGAAGTGCTCTATATCTGTCTCAACGATGACTGCCCGCTCTATGTCAACGGCTGGAAACAGATTCAGGAACAATACGGTCACAATTCCTCCTATCGGTACATGCAACTGCCCGGTAGCAAGGAAAAGAACGTGATGATGGTTGGTACCAGTGATGCGTTCAAAGGCAGCGTGATCGATCTCGCCGTGGTCGAGCAGCAAAATACCCGTTACCTCAAGGAGAAAGAGGCGGTGGCGGCTCTCGACACCTGCGTTCAGTTGAAGAACCTGGAACCGGTACTTGCGCTGATTCTCGATGAAGCCGCCTCCCTCACCCATCGCCAGCGAGCCATCTCGTTGCTGATCCCGCTGAACGATCTGGACTGCATCGATCCCATCCGCAACCACACCTTTCGCGATACCGCTCTGGAGTCCGCATGTCATCTTGCCATTCGGCAGATTCTGGAGAAAAACTTCAAAAAAGAATGTCCGCATTGTATGGAAATAATCAAGGCACAGGCGAAGATCTGCCGTTATTGTCAGCGGGATGTGTGATTTTTGATCTTGAAAAACTCGAGCGTTGCGGGTATATGGTGCAATTCCTATCTGAGATTGCCCGGTGGTGAGTGTAGCTCAGTCGGTTAGAGTATCTGGTTGTGGCCCAGAAGGTCGGGGGTTCGAATCCCCTCACTCACCCCACCCCGACACCGTGCGTTTCATCCACCCCTGTCTCCGCCGTGACCATGGTGTCACTCAACCTTTTTCCAGCAGCACCGGCAACGCTTTGGTGTCGTTGCGTTATGCTGACTGATCGCAGATGGCCATGATCGAAACGTTTCCTCTTCCCGTCAAGCTCGACACCCCACAGATCGGATCGGCTCTCTTTCACCCCCGCCCGGAAACCCGCCAGGATCCGCCGGCGGGAGCTGCGGATGTCGCAGTCAACACCGAAGACGGGCGGGCGGTTTTGGGTTGCCGCGCCTTTGTTGCCGAGCAAGAAAACGCTCCAGTCATCCTCTTTTTTCACGGCAATGGTGAGACCGTCGCTGATTACGACGATATCGGTCCCCTCTTCCTCG
>JAUVWB010000283.1 GCA_030604345.1 Desulfofustis sp.
GGCGCGGCTGGCCAGCCGCCTCGAGTGCCCCCATACCGCCGCCGACAAGGATCGCTATGAGACCGACAAGACCATTGTCGGCCAGGTCTCCAGCGTGGTCCGAGGGCGGACCGCCATCGTCTGTGACGATATGATCAGGACCGGCGGCTCCATCCTCCAGACCGCCAATCGCTGTCTTGACGCCGGCGCCACCGAGGTGTACGTGATGGCGACCCATCTGGTCATGGCCGGCGCCGCCCGTACTCGCTTCGAGGGCAGTCCCATCAGGAAGATCATCGGTTCCGACACCTATCCCGGCGTCGCCTCAGATGAATTGCTCGACGTCTACTCGGTGGCGCCGTTGATCGGCGAAATCCTGCTGTCGCACCTGACCTATTGAGCGTGTTGGATATGGATGTGACCATGTTGCCATGAAACCGGACAACATCCAAACCTACCTCGAGCAATCGTTGTTGTTCCGCAATCTCGAGGCCGAGCAGCTGGCCGCCATCGCCACCCAGGTGACGGTCCGGCATGTGCCGGAAGGGGAGGTGGTGCACCGGGCCGGCGATCCGGCCGACACCTTCTACGTGGTCGGGGTCGGCGAGGTGGAGCTGCTCTTCGAGGGCGAAGACCAGATCAAGACCATCGTCGGCCGGGTCGGTGCCGGCGGCCACTTCGGTGAGACGTCGCTGTTGACCAATAAACCGCAGGCGTTGACCATCCGCGCCCTCTGCGATACGGTGCTGGTCTGTTTCGGCGCCGCCTATTTCCGCAAATTGTTACGTAAACATCAGGTCGTTCAGGAGCGCATCGAAGCGGCCCTGGCGGAACGACTGCGCATTGCTTTCCAGAACCAGGCCGCCGGGGCGCTGGCCTGCGATATATCCACCCGCGAGGAGATCCGCATCGCCGAGCATATGCCCATCGTCGGGATGGGCAGGAACCATGGCGAGGGCGAGCAGGAACGGGTCATGCGGTCGCAGTGCGCCCGCGAGATCCAGGACGCGATCAGACGGTTCTCCAAGATCGATGCACCGGTCCTGCTGACCGGTGAATCCGGCACGGGCCGACGGATGATCGCCAAGCATATCCACCTGCAGGGTAATCAGGCCCAGGGACCCTATATCGAGATCGACGTCCGGGACTATCGGGACGATGAATTGCTGGCAAAACTGTTCGGCGTGAAGAACGACCCGTTTCCCTTCAGCCGGGTCCGGCAGACCGGCCTGCTCGAGCAATTCTGCCGCGGCACGGTCGTGCTCCGGCCGCTGGAGAAGATTCCGGAGCCGGTGCAGAAGCGACTGGCCGACGCCATCACGTGCATGACCTACACCAGAATCGGCGAGGATGTGCCGCTGGCGTTGCAGGCTCGATTGATCTTCAGCAGTGATCAGTCACTGGAAAGGCTCAAGGAGAACCAGAACATCCTCAAGGAGCTGGAGCAGATTCTCGAGCCCAACAGCTTCCATGTGGCCCCGTTACGCTTCCACAAACGTGACCTGCCCAGCTTTATCGACTATTTCCTCCAGCGTTTCTCCCGCGAACACGGCAAGGAGATCACCCGCGTCTCTCCGGAGACGCTCGGCATCCTGATGAACTATGACTGGCCGGGTAACCTGACCGAGCTGTCCGCCGTGATCCAGCGGGCGGTGATGCTGGCCCGGGGCGATGAACTGCACAGCGACCACATCCTGCTCGGCCTGCCGAAGAGCGAGGGAAAGTGGGAGTTCAACCTGCTCCGTATCGGCTGGATCCGTTCCATCTTTGAAAGCCGCCTCTATCCGGCGCTGCCGCGGGCGATCATCGGTCTGATCCTGTTGGTCGCGGTGGCGACGCTGCTGTTCGGACCCGCCGATCCGGAAAAAAATATCGGTATCACCTTGAGCTGGGTCATCGGCTGGCCGCTCATGTTCTTTTCCTTCTTCTTTCTCGCCCGGACCTGGTGTTCGGTGTGTACGCTGGCCGTGCCCGGCACTCTGCTCCAGGGGATGGTAAAACCGAAGCGCCCGACGCCGCTCTTCATCAAGAACTATTCGGGCTGGATCATGTCGATGCTGTGCATCCTGGTCTTCTGGGTGGAGATTGTCTTCAACGCCTACGACCGGCCGGTTTTGTCCGGCTGGATCATTCTGGCCATCACCATCGGCTCGATATTCTTCAGTCTGTTTTACAAACGGAGGACCTGGTGCCGCTACCTCTGTCCGCTGGGAGCGATCAACGCCATCTTCGCCATGCCCTCCATCCTCGAACTGCGCGCCAACCGCCATCTCTGTCTGAACCGCTGTTCCGATCACGCCTGCTATACCGGGGTGGAAGGGCAGGAAGGCTGCCCCATGTTCCGCCACCCGTTCATGGTCGACAACAACCGCGACTGCATCGTCTGTGGGCAGTGCATCAGACAATGCAGCAAGCACTCGATCCATCTCAATATCCGTATGGCGCCTCAGGAACTCTGGGATATCGAGGCGCCGCGCCGGGCCGACAGCTTTCTCATCGTCGCTCTCGGCGCCATCTTCTTTCCCTTTGCCCTGCATCGCGAGCTCTATCAGTCCATCGACTGGCTGCAGGCGGCTTATCCCCATCTGCTGGGTCAGGTACCGGACACCCTGATCGGCTCGGTCGTCTTCTTCGGGCTGATCTTTCTCTTTCAGGTCGGTTATTATCTGATGATCCACGTCCAGGCGTACCTGACACGGATCGATCGCACCATGCTGCTGCCGCTCCTCGGATACGGTTTCATCCCGATCATTCTCGGTGTCTATCTGGCGGTTCATTTTGAGATATTTGTCAGCCAGTCCTGGAAGCTGCTGGCCAATATCCGCGACCTCCTTCATCTGGCCCCGATGGCCGAGGGGGCCCGCCTGATCAGCCCGGATGCCTCGGCCCTGCTCCAGGTGTTCACCGTGGCCGGCGGTTTTTTCGCGTCGCTGTACGCCACTCACCGGATCATCGATCGCCTGAAGGGCGGCGGCGTAACCAGCAGGGATCTGTTGCTGCCCTACAGCTTTCTGGCCGGGTTCACCATTCTCTTCGTCTTTTTCATGAAGACGTCGAAAATCATCCTCTTCTAACGGGGAGCTTGAAAAATTCGAAATTTTGTTCAAGATCGAGGCGCGCACGAACCTTTTACCGCAGTCATATACATGATATTACGAGGATAAAATGTGATTGCGCAACGATGAGATTGGGCGAAATGGCAATTTTTCAAGGTTCCCTGACGTTTATCCGGTTCGAGCCTGCTCATGTGTTA
>JAUVWB010000032.1 GCA_030604345.1 Desulfofustis sp.
CCAACCGGTTGACCCGGATTATCGAAATCAATGAAGAGGATCTTTACGCGGTGGTCGAACCGGGAGTGATTACCGCCCGCCTCGCTGCCGCAGTGGCCAAGCGTGGGCTCTTTTATCCACCCGATCCCGGCAGCCAGACGGTCTCGACCATCGGCGGCAACGTGGCTGAAAATGCCGGCGGTCTGCGCGGTCTGAAATACGGCGTGACCAAAGATTACGTGATGGGCGTCGAGTTTTTCGATGTGGAAGGCCAGCTGATCAAGGGCGGCTCAAAAACCGTCAAGTGCGTTACCGGGCTCAACCTGCCCGGGCTGATGGTAGGTTCGGAAGGGTCGTTGGGCGTGTTCAGCCGGATCACGCTCAGACTCATCCCACCGCCGCAGAGCGCCCGCTCAATGATGGCCGTTTTCGCATCGATCAAGGCGGCTTCGGAGACGGTGGCGGCGATCATTGCCGCCAAGATTCTACCGGCTACCCTGGAATTGATGGATAATTTCACCATTCGCACGGTGGAAAGCTTCCGCCGGGCCGGCCTGCCCACCGAGGCGGCCGCCCTGTTGCTGATCGAAGTGGATGGGCATCCGGCCCAGGTGGCCGACGATGCGGTCAAGGTGGAGCAGATCTGCCGCGACAATGGTGCCGAAACAGTGACGGTGGCACGCGACGCTGAAGAGCGCAATGCCATCTGGCAGGCCCGTCGCGACGCGCTGCCGGCCCTGGCCAAGCTCAAGCCCACCTGTGTGCTTGAAGACGCAACCGTGCCCCGTTCCCGGATCCCGGCGATGATCCAGGCGTTGCAGGAGATCAGCCGGGAATATCGGTTGCCCATCGGTACCTTCGGCCACGCTGGAGACGGCAACCTGCACCCGACCATTCTCACCGATCGACGCGACAAGGAGGAGATGGTGCGGGTGGAGCAAGCTGTTGCCGCCATCTTCGAGCGGGCGGTGGCCTTGGACGGCACCCTGTCCGGCGAGCATGGCATCGGCAGCGCCAAGGCCCGATTTCTCGAGCAGGAGATCGGGCCCGCCACCGTCCGCTACAACCAACGCCTGAAGGCTGCGGTTGATCCGAAGAACATCCTCAATCCCGGCAAAATGGTGTGAGGGCGAAGACGATGGCGGACCTGCACGGCCTGGCCCAGGCGCTGAAACAACTCGACGATCAACTGGTCAATTGCATGCGTTGCGGCATGTGCCAGGCGGTGTGCCCGGTCTTCGCCCAGACTGGCCGGGAGACCGATGTGACCCGCGGCAAGCTGGCTCTGCTCGAAGGTCTGGCCGATGAACTGCTCAAAGATCCGGACGCGGTGAATGACACCCTCAACCGCTGCCTGATGTGCGGCACCTGTCAGGCGAATTGCCCCAGCGGCGTCAAAGTCCTCGACATCTTCTTTCAGGCTCGGGCCATTCTGACCGGCTATTATGGTCTGTCGCCGGTGAAGAAGGCGATTTTCCGTGGGATGCTGGCCAACCCCCGGTTGTTCAACGCGTTGAGCTTTATCGGGGCCCGCTTTCAGTTCCTGTTCACCAAAAAGGCCGATGCATTGCTCGGGTCTTCGTGCGCTCGTTTCCAGGCGCCGCTGATTGCCGACCGCCACTTCAATACCCTGGCCGCCACGTCGCTGCACGCCCGAACCGGATCGTTGAACACCCCGGCCGGAACGAGCGGCCTGCGGGCGGCATTTTTTCCCGGTTGCGTGGTGGACAAAATGTATCCATCGGTGGGGCTGGCCGTGATCAAGGCCCTGAACCATCACGGTGTCGGCGTCTATCTGCCGGCCAACCAGGCCTGCTGCGGCATCCCGGTCCTGTCCAGCGGTGATCGGCAGGGATTCAATCGTTTGGTGGAGCAGAACGTCAAGCTCTTTGCCGATGCCGATTGTGCCGCCCTGGTTACACCCTGCGCCTCGTGCACCGCCACCATCAAGGAACTGTGGCCCGAGTTTTACGACGGTTCCGCCGACATCGGCGCCGAGCTTCGGAAGCTGGCAGAAAAAACAATGGACATCAGCGAGTTCCTGGTGGATCGGTGCGGTGTTACGGTGTTCGAGCCGGTGCACGGGGCATCGGTTACCTATCACGATCCCTGCCATCTGAAGAATTCGCTCGGCATCACCAGGCAGCCCCGACAGCTTCTCGAGTCAGCCGGTGCCGAGCTGCATGAGATGGAAGACGCCGGTATCTGCTGCGGGTGCGGCGGGACCTTCAACATTTACCACTACGAAACGTCGAAGAAGATTGGCAGCCACAAGGCCGACTGCATTGTCGCCAGTGGCGTCAGTACGGTTACCACCAGTTGCCCGGCCTGCATGATGCAGATAACCGACCTGTTATCTCGACGGCAGAGCGGCATTGGCGTCCGTCATGTGGTCGAGGTCTATGCCGACCGTTTGTAAAGCCGCCGGGTCGGCCGTTAACCATTGATATTCTTCATTTCCTTGCCAGAGCCATAATCCATGCCAAATAACCTCTACATCACCGCCACGGAAGAACGGAGCGGCAAATCGGTGGTCGTGCTCGGCATCATGCAGATGCTGAAAAAAGAACTCCATCGGGTCGCCTTTTTTCGACCGATCATCAGTGATCCGCCAACCAAGCAGGAAGACCCCGATATCAGGCTGGTAACCGGTTATTTCAACCTGCAGATAAGCTACGAGGACACCTATGGTTGTACGCTGAAAGACGCGTATCAACTGATCAACACCGGTCGCGAGGACGACCTGCACGACCTGATATTGAAAAAATACAAGAAGCTCGAAGACACCTACGACTTCGTGCTGATCGAAGGGACCGATTTTCGCGGCAGCGATACCAGTTTTGAGCTCGATATCAACAGCGATATCGCCGCCAATCTGGGCGCGCCGGTGATCCTCATCTCCTCGGGGCGACGCAAGTCGGCCGAAGAGATGATCCGCCAGGTGCAGGCCTCGATCGATATGCATCATGAAAAGGGGCTGACCCTTGTCGCATCGATCATCAACCGTGCACCGGAAGGGATTACCGCCGAACTGGTCAGTGAGATCAGGAAGCAGGTCCATCCGGAGGAAGGGTTGCCGTTCTACGTGATGCCGGAAAACAGCGACCTGGCCAACCCGACCATCGGCGATGTGAAACGCTGGCTCAACGCCTCGGTGATGTACGGGGCCTCCGGCATGAGCGCCAAGATCGGCGAATATATCGTGGCCGCCATGCGGGTCGAACATTTTCTCGAATACATCAAGCCGGGGTGCCTGGTGATCACGCCCGGTGACCGATCCGACATCATTCTCGCCTGACTGTCGGCTCGTTCGTCCAAGTCGTATCCGGAGGTGTCGGGCATCGTGCTGACCGGAGGACTGGTTCCCTATGACAGCGTGCGAAAGCTGATTGAGGGCTGGGCCGGGGCGCCCATCCCCATCCTCAGCGTCCAGGGCCATACCTATCTGATCGTGCAGCAGCTGCATGAATTGTACGCCCATATCGAGCCGGACGATTCGCAGCGAATCGCCTCGGCGCTCGGTTTCTTTTCCAAGCATGTGAAGGTTCAGGAACTGAGCGAGCACGTCATCTCCAGCAAGCCGGCCCGAATCACGCCGAAGATGTTCGAATACGCGATGATGGAACAGGCGGCCGAAGACCGGCAGCGCATCGTGCTGCCGGAGGGCACCTGTGAGCGGATCCTGCGCGCCGCCGACATCTTATTGCGGCGCGGTGTGGCCGATTTGACGATTCTCGGACGCGAGCAGCAGGTGCGCGCCCTGGCGGCGGCCAACGGCCTCGACCTGACTTTCGTGGAGGTGATCGATCCGCAGACCAGTCCGCTGCTCGAGCCGTTTGTCCAGGAATACCTGCGCTTGCGCCAGCATAAAGGGATGATCGAGGATATAGCCCGGGACCGGATGTCCGACCCCACCTATTTCGGCACGATGATGGTCTACAAAGGATATGCCGACGGCATGGTGTCGGGCGCCCTGAACACCACGGCCCATACCGTTCGTCCAGCGTTCGAATTCATCAAGGCCAAACCCGGCTTCACCATTGTCTCCTCGGTGTTTCTCATGTGTCTCAAGGACCGCATCCTGGTCTACGGTGATTGCGCCGTCAATCCCAACCCGAACGCCTCGCAACTGGCGGAGATCGCCCTCAGTTCCGCGGAGACGGCGAAGATCTTCGGCATTGAGCCGCGGGTGGCGATGCTCAGCTATTCCACCGGCCGATCCGGAAAAGGCGAGGACGTGGACAAGGTTGCCGAGGCCACCGAGATTGCCCACCGGCTGATGATGGAGCGAAAACTTGATTTCATTCTGGAAGGGCCGCTGCAATACGACGCCGCCATCGACCCCGAAGTGGCCCGGACGAAGTTGCCCGGCTCGAAGGTGGCCGGTCGGGCGACCGTCTTCATCTTCCCCGATCTCAACACCGGCAACAATACCTACAAGGCCGTCCAGCGGTCCGCCGGTGCCGTGGCCATCGGCCCGGTCCTGCAGGGCTTGAATAAACCGGTCAACGATCTGTCCCGCGGCTGTACGGTCGATGACATCGTCAACACCGTGGCGATCACCGCGGTTCAAGCCCAGGCTGAAAAACGGAAACGGCCATGAAGATCCTGGTAATCAATTCCGGCAGCTCTTCAATCAAGTTCCAGTTGCTCGACATGAGCGACGAACAAGTACTTGCCAGCGGTCTGGTCGAGCGGATCGGCGAGCCCATGGGTACGGTAAAATGCACCATGCGGCCCGGAACAGCGAAACAGAGCGCTCTTAAACGGGATCTCCCGGTTGCCGATCACCAGGCCGGCATGTTATTGGCCGTTGAGTTGCTCACCGATAAAGCCCAGGGGGTGGTTGGATCCCGCGCCGATATCGGTGCCATCGGGCATCGCGTGGTGCATGGGGGTGAGCGGTTTCACCAGCCGACGGTGATCGATACAGCGGTGCTCGCCGCCATCAGAGACACGGTACCTCTGGCGCCGTTGCACAATCCGGCCAATCTGGATGGCATCGAGGTGGCCCTGCGGTTGTTTCCCGGGGTACCCCAGGTGGCCGTGTTCGACACCGCCTTTCACCAGTCCATCCCGCCGCGCGCCTATCTCTATGCCCTGCCGTACGACTGGTACGAGCACCACCGGATACGACGCTACGGGTTTCACGGGACCTCGCATAAGTACGTGGCCGGTGAATGCGCCAGGCTGATGGGCAAGCCGCTTGCTCGGTGCAACCTGATCACCGTCCATCTCGGCAACGGCTGTTCCATGACGGCAATCGAGAACGGACGAAGCATCGATACCACCCTCGGCATGACCCCCCTGGAAGGGCTGGTGATGGGTACCCGCAGCGGTGACATCGATCCGGCCATCCACGTTTTTCTGCACCGCAACCTCGGACTCGACATCGAGGAGATCGACCGGTTGCTTAACAAGGAATCCGGTTTGAAAGGGATCTGCGGCTACAACGACATGCGCGATATCCATTCAGCGGTGGCTGCCGGGGATCGGCGGGCGGCCCGGGCGCTGGACGTGCAAACCTCTCGGAATCGAAAATATATTGGGGCGTTCATGGCGGTGCTCGGGCGCGTGGACGGGCTCGTTTTTACCGCCGGTATCGGTGAGAACGACGACCAGGTCCGCAGCCGCTCCGTGCAGGGACTGGAGTGCTTCGGAATTGCCATTGATCCCGAGCGCAACCAAGGACGGATGAACGAACCGCGGTTGATCAGCACCGACACCAGTACGGTGCAGGTCTGGGTCATCCCGACCAACGAAGAACTGGCCATCGCGCGCGAAACGGTCGCGCTGGTGAATCCACAGGAAAAGATGAAGGAGAACTGATTACATGACCAGTGGTACAACAACGTCGCAGGATATCCTGCAACGATTCATAGACAAGGCCCGGTTGGCCGCCGCCCAGGTGAGTGAAGTAGCCGATCTGGCAGCAGCCGTCGACTACGCCCTGGACTTGTGCGGCAGCCGCGGGGCGTGTCGGATCAAGGTGTCGGGGTGCGATGAAGCGCTGTCCGAACCGGCCGAGGAATTGTGTCTGGCCAAGGAGGAAAAAATCATCGCCGCGCCTGGGTTGGCCCCGGAGGCCTATGAACTGCTCAGCAGCCGCAGTCGCGAGAGTGGTTTTAGCTGTATCGACAGCGGGTTGCGCAAGGAGCTTGCCGGTGTTGACATCGGTTTTACCTATGCCGATATGGGGATTGCCGAGACCGGAACGGTGGTGATCAACTGCCCGAGCGAGGAATTGCGACTGGCGACGATGATCTGCGAGTATCATGTCTGCCTGCTGCCCAAGTCGAAGATCGTCGCCGACGGCTTTGCCGGGGAGCAACAACTGCTCGAGTTCATGGGCCACGGCCCGAATTACACGGCCTTTATCACCGGGCCGAGCCGAACCGCCGATCTCGAGCGGGTACTGGCCATCGGGGTGCACGGGCCGTTGGAGTTTCATCTTCTGTTGTTGGAGAATTGAAGTATGCAAGATGCGAAAAACCTGGCCGACTATCGTCGGCAGTGTCAAGAATCTCTGGAATACGATTTTTTGCGCAAGGCTCTGGACGCCTTCGCTGTCGCTTATCGCACCAGCCGCGCCAACGCCTTTGCCGAATTCGATGTTCAGGCGTTGATCAACGAAGTTGCCGATATGAAGGACGATGTCCTGCAGCGGTTGGACGAGCTCTACGACCAGTTCAAAGCCGTTGCCGAGGCTGCCGGGGTGACGGTGCACCTGGCCCGTGACGGAGAGGAGGCGAACCGGATCATCATCGACATCGCCCGCCAGACCGGATCGAAAAACATCCTCAAGGCCAAGTCGATGACCGCAGAAGAGACGCTGCTCAACCATGCCCTGGAAGACCAGGGATTGACGGTGATCGAGTCCGATCTCGGCGAGTGGATCATCCAGCTGCGTCACGAACCGCCGTCGCACATGGTGATGCCCGCCATCCATCTGTCTCGCTATCAGGTGAGCGACCTGTTCAGCGATGTAACCGGGACCAAGCAGGAAGCGGAGATCGAGAAACTGGTGAAAGTGGCGCGCCGGGAGCTGCGGCAGAAGTTCGTCGAGGCCGACATGGCCGTCACCGGAGCCAATTTCGCCGTGGCCGAGACCGGCACCATCGCCACCGTTACCAACGAGGGCAACGCCCGGCTGGCCACCACGCTGCCGCCGGTGCATGTGGCGCTGTTCGGCATCGACAAACTGGTGCCCACCGTCAGGGATGCCCTCAAGGTCCTGCGGGTCTTGCCGCGCAACGCCACCGGCCAGCAGATCACCTCCTATATCACCTGGGTGACCGGGGCCAATGAGTGTGCGGTGGGCCCGGAACAAAAGAAAAACATTCATTTCGTCGTACTCGACAACGGTCGTCGGGAGATGGCCAAGGATCCACTCTTCTCCCAGGTCTTCCGTTGCGTGCGCTGCGGGGCTTGTGCCAACGTCTGCCCGGTCTACCGACTGGTGGGCGGGCACAAGATGGGGCACATCTACATCGGCGCCATCGGGCTGATTCTCACCTACTTCTTCCATGGCCGGGACAAGGCGCGCAATCTGGTGCAGAACTGCATCAACTGCGAGGCCTGCAAGGACATCTGTGCCGGCGGCATCGATCTGCCGCGGTTGATCAAGGCGGTCCATGCCCGCATTCAGGACGAGGAGGGCCATCCGCTGCCGAGCCTGCTGCTCGGCAAGGTGCTGCGCAACCGCAAGCTCTTTCACACCTTGCTGCGCACCGCCAAATGGGCGCAGAAACCGGTTGCCGGCTCTGACGGCTTCATGCGCCATCTGCCCATGGTCTTCTTTAAGGCCCATGATTTCAAGGCGTTGCCGACCATAGCCGAAAAACCGTTTCGCGATCTCTGGCCGAAGATAAAGCCGCAGGTCGCCGCTCCGCGTCTCAAGGTGGGCCTTTTTTCCGGCTGTGTGCAGGACTTTGTCTATCCGGAGCAGATGGTTGCCGCCGTCGAGCTGTTCGGTGATCATGCCGTGGCCATGAGTTTTCCCATGGAGCAGTCCTGCTGCGGGTTGCCGGTGCAGATGATGGGCGAGATGAAGGCCTCGCGCGATGTCGCCCTGCAGAACATGCGAGCCTTTGCCCGGGAGGATATGGACTATATCGTCACGCTCTGCGCCTCCTGCGCGTCGCATTTGAAGCACAACTACCCGGTGCTGCTCCAGGATGACCCGTCGCTGACTGAGCAAGTGAAGGCCTTTACCGCCAAGGTGATCGATCTCTCATCCTTCGTCCATGATGTCCTGCAGGTGAAAGCGGAGGATTTTGCCGGCGATGGAAAAAAAACGACGTTCCATGCGCCTTGCCATCTCTGCCGCGGGCTTGGGGTGCACGAGGCGCCGCGCAACCTGATGCGCCGGGCCGGCCTGGACTACCGAGAGGCGTTCGAGGAGGAAGTGTGTTGCGGTTTCGGCGGGACCTATTCGGCGAAATTTCCGGAACTATCCGAGCAATTGCTCAAGCGCAAACTCGACCACGTGGAGGCCACTGGAGCCGAACTGCTGCTGACCGATTGTCCGGGGTGCGTCATGCAGCTGCGCGGCGGTCTGAAGAAAAGAGGTTCGAGCGTTGCCGTACAGCATACGGTTGAAGCGTTGGCGGCACGTCGAAAGAAAAAAGCCCGCTGATCTTTATGGGGTGTCCGAAAATCAAGGCGCTGATCCGTTCGTCAAACGCGGCGGTGGTTGGTATTGAGCGCACGATGGGATTTGGAGCAGACGCTGCACTCACTCTTGGTTGGTGGCTGATCGACGATTGAGACGGCAGCGTCACGTGGGGAGATGGTTCGTCAACCGGGAACGCGCTACCGGCCGTGGCCCTCGAAGCGGCCGGGCCGCACAGCTCAGACAGGAGGAGCCAATGCAGTCTTTTCTTGACATAATCAAGGGCAGGAGAAGCATCCGGCGGTTTACGTCGCAACTCGTTGACCAGGAAACCCTGACGACTATCCTGGACGCGGCGCGCTGGGCCCCTTCCTGGGCCAATACCCAGTGCTGGGAGATCATCGTCGTACAGGATGGCGAGATCCGGGCCGCCCTGTCGAAGCTGCTTTCGCCGAAGAACCCGGCCACCCTGGCGGTGGCCAATGCCCCCGTCACCCTGGCGCTGTGCGCCCAGCAACACAAATCGGGGTTCTACAAAGGTGAGCAGTCCACCGTCCTGGGGGACTGGATGCTCTACGATCTCGGTCTGTTGAACCAGACCATCTGCCTGACTGCCCAGTATCTCGGGTTGGGCACGGTTATCGTCGGGCTTTTTGACCACCTACAGACCAAAGCGTTGCTGCAGGTGCCGGAAGGCTATGAAGTGGTTTCATTGATTCCGCTCGGTTACCCGGATCAAGCCCCGTCACCGCCGAAACGGCGCGAGTTGAAGGAATTCGTTCACTACGACCGATTTGGCAACCGGTAGGGAGTGGTACGGTAGATCCAGATGGGGTCCTGCAGACAGCGAAGGCGCCGGCAATGAAGGCCATCGCGGTGGCCGCCGCCGTGGCTGCGCTTGGCTATTGCGCACTGTGTCTGATGCTCTACCTGCGACAACGGGACCTGCTCTATTATCCGACACCTGCTCTCTCTTTCGCCCGGGTGGCAGCTGAACCACTACTGCTGCAGAACGGCGGTGAGACCGTGCGTATCTGGCGTATGCCGGCGTCTTCCGACGAGCGGGCATTGCTCTATTTCGGCGGCAACGCCGAGCAGGTGTCACTCAATATCGATTCGTTTCGTCGCCTGTTTCCCGATTGGACGGTCTACCTGATGAACTACCGCGGCTACGGAGGTAGTTCCGGAGCCCCCTCCGAGACGGCTCTCACGGCCGATGCACTCGCCCTGTATGATCGAATCAGTCATACCTATCAGACCATCGGGGTGATCGGCAGGAGTCTGGGCAGCGGCGTCGCCGCCTATCTTGCCGCTCACCGCCGGGTTGATCGCCTCGCCCTGGTCACACCCTATGACAGCATGGTTCATCTGGCGGCGTCCTATTACCCGTGGGTGCCGGTGCGGCTGCTGCTGCAAGATCGATACGATCTCCGGCCGCTGGTCGGGCGGCTGACCATGCCGAAACTGATCCTCATTGCCGAGCACGATGAGGTGATACCCGCCTCCATCAGCGGAGCTCTCGTCTCCCTGTTGCCCAGCCAGACAACGCGCGTGACCATCATCGAAGGTGCCGGACACAACACCATCGGTGAACGACACCGTTATGAGCAGGAACTGAC
>JAUVWB010000385.1 GCA_030604345.1 Desulfofustis sp.
CTCGAGGTTCATACCGAAGGGCCGGAGTTCGACCGGACGGCAGCGCTGTTACTCTCGAAGGTTCGGGCGATTGCCGCGTTCTCCTACCGGATGGCTTCCGGCAAACCGTTCATGCACCCTAACCCGAATCTCAGTTACTGCTCGAATTTCCTGCATATGATGTTTTCCGAGCCGTATCGCGAGTACGAAGCTTCTCCGGTGGTGGAGCGGGCCTTGACGCTCTTTCTGGTACTGCATGCCGATCATGAGCAGAACTGTTCCACATCCACGGTCCGGGTCGTCGGCAGTTCCCGGGCCAACCTGTTCAGCTCGGTGTCGGCCGGGGTCTGCGCCCTCTGGGGGCCGCTGCACGGAGGCGCCAATGCTGCGGTGATCAGGATGCTCGAGGATATCAAGACTTCGGGGCGACCCATCAGCTATTACCTCGACATGGCCAAGGACAAGAACAACGACTACAAGTTGATGGGATTCGGCCACCGGGTTTACAAGAATTTCGATCCGCGCTCCCGAATTCTGAAAAAGCGCGTCCACGAAGTTCTCAATGAACTGCAGCAGCAGGATCCGCTGCTCGATATCGCCCTCGAGCTGGAGGAAAAAACCCTGCAGGACGATTATTTCATCGAACGCAACCTCTACCCGAACGTGGACTTTTACAGCGGTATCCTGCTCCGGGCCATCGGTATCCCGTTGAACATGTATACGGTGATGTTCGCCATTGGCAGAATGCCGGGGTGGATTGCCAACTGGCGCGAGTTGCACGATCATCAACAACGGATTTCCCGACCTCGGCAGATTTACACCGGGCCGACCATGCGGCCTTTCGTCCCCCTGGCGCAGCGCTGAAACGGTTGCGTCGGCGAACAGCTGGAGTTGTTTCATGAAGAGACCGAAACATGCCATGGAGGTTTTTCAGTTACTTGATAAGAGTAATTGCCGGGAGTGCGGGGAGAAGACCTGTCTCGCTTTTGCCGGTGCGGTTTATCAAGGGCGGCGGACGTTGGGCGATTGTCCGCACCTCGATCGGCGAATGGTGGCGGCCTTTGCTGCGGTAGCTGACGATGGCGCTGGTTCCGCAGCCGATGATTCCCTGGAGAAGATGAGACAACAGGCGGCCCGGCTCGATTTTCATGAGGCCGCCGAACGGATCGGCGGCCTCAGCGACGGGGATCGGCTGACGGTCAAAATCCTCGGCAAGGACTTCAGTGTCGATCGGAAAGGGAAATTCTTTTCGGAACTGCACATGCTCCCCTGGGTCATTGCCCCGTTTCTGACCTATGTGCTCACCTGTCGGGGCAGACGGTTGAGCGGGGAATGGGTTTCCCTTCGTGAACTCCGGGGTGGGGCCGAGCGCTATCCGCTCTTCAACCGGCGTGTCGAGATGGCGATGCAGCGGATTGCCGATCGCTATACCGATCTCTTTGCCGATCTGGTGGATCTGTTTCAGGGCCGGCAGATCGAGAGTCGTTTCGACTCCGACATCAGTGTTGTCCTGCCGGTCTTTCCCCTGGCGCCGCTGATGATCTGCTATTGGCGGGCGGATGAGGGAATGGATGCCGATCTCCTGCTCTTTTTCGATCGTTCGGCCGATGATAATATCGGTATCGACAGTGCCTATACCTTGGCCGCCGGGCTTACCCAGATGTTTGAAAAGCTGGCGCAGCGGCACGGTGTATCTTTCGAGCAGGTCCCAGCGGCTTCATCCCGCTGAGCGATGGAACGGGCAGCATCATGGTCGGCGGGTGACGCCGCTGCTACTATTGGCTTGTCGAAGACCCCGGTGGAGTGGTAGTATGTGTGCATTGGCACATTAAAAGAGGGAGGTCCACCGTGGAAAAAATACTGATCGTCGGCTGCAAAAACACCATGGACGTTGTGTGCATCGGTTGTTCCCGCTGTCTGGTCGCCTTCAACCGGCGCCAGGGGGTTTTTGAAATCTATGAGGGCGAGGATGCGGAGATCGTCGGTATGGTCGGTTGCGGCGGTTGCCCGGCTCCGGCCATCGTTACGAGACTGATGCAGGTCAAGCTGTGGAATGCCCCGATGAACGAAAAACCGACGGTGATTCACATCGCTCCCTGCATTTCGGAGCAGTGCCCTCACAAGGAAGAGATCATCAAGAAGATCACGGCGAAGGCCGGTATTCGGGTGATCGAGGGTACTCACCCCTACGTACCTGCCGACATCTTCGCGTAACCGCATCTCTGTTGCTTCGGCTGCATGACACCACCGCCCCTGGCATGGGTCGGGGACGGTGGTAGTCTGTGC
>JAUVWB010000062.1 GCA_030604345.1 Desulfofustis sp.
CCCCGGGGTAGTTGATGTCTTTACCGGCCGAATCGATGGATGTCGCTGAGCTGGGTGGTATGACCGCCTTTTTTGAGCAACCACCGGTTAGTAAGCCAAGCAAAGCTATGCACGAGACAACAACGATAACGCTGATGATGGGGTGTTTCATATCCTTCCTCTCGCTGGTTGTTCTTGGGTGGTGCAAGGTTGTTTCCGGGGGTGCCGCCGGATTACCGACCGGCCGGACGCCCCGGTAAAAGATTCTATTCTAGCTGTATTAAGCAAGAGGTCAAGCACTTTTGCTGTCGCTGGCAGGGTGGTGACGAGCGAAAGAAGCGGCGTCGAAGAGGACGAAAAGTGAGTTTTATGAATTTCATCACCACGTGTGCCGGCGGGCTCGAAACACTCATTGCCATGGAAGTGCAGGGGTGGAGTGGCGTTGTCGAGGAAACGGGAGCTGGCTCGGTTCGATGGTCAGGGCCTCTGGCCTCCGGATATCGCGCCTGTCTGTGGTCGCGATTCGGATCCCGGGTGCTGTTGGTGATCAACGAATTCGACCTGGGGTCGGTGCAGGATGTCTACGACCAGGCAACACTCATCCCATGGGAAGAACACCTGGCCGAAGGGGGTTGTTTCGCCGTTGATTGTCACCTGGGGAACGATGCGGTTCTTACCCACAACCGCTTTGCCGCTCTTCGCTTGAAGGATGCAATCGTTGACCGGTTCCGAGACCGGACCGGACAACGACCCGATGTGCAGCTGAAACGGCCTGACGTCCGTTTTCACCTGTCAGTTCGCGGCAATCGGGGGACGGTCGCGGTCGATCTGTCGGGCGAAAGCCTGCATCGCCGCGGATATCGACACCATGGAGGCGAGGCGCCGCTGAAAGAAAGTCTGGCGGCCGCCATTATCAAGCTGAGCGGATGGGATCCGGCCACCCCGCTGATCGACCCGCTTTGCGGATCCGGCACGCTGCTCATCGAGGCGGCATTGATGCGAGGAGACGTGGCACCGGGGCTCGAGCGGACCTATTTTGGCTTCCAGAAATGGGTGGGCCACCAGGAACGGCTCTGGCAAGAGCTTGTCGAAGAGGCGCTGGCACGTGAAGAGCAGGGCCAACGCGACACGTGGCCGCCTCTGCTCGGTTACGATGCCGACCCGGAGATGGTTGCCGCAGCGCGCCGGAATGTCGGCCGGGCCGGATGCGACCAACAGATTGCCATAACCTGCCGTGAACTCTCCCGCCTTCACGGGGAAACGGGATCCGTGGGGTGGGTTGTCTGTAATCCCCCCTATGGTGAGCGCTTGTCATCAACCGAAGCGGTCCGCTACCTGTATCGGTGTCTGGGCAATCGCCTGCGCGAGTCGTTCTCCGGCTGGCACCTGGCTCTTTTTACCGGAAGACCGGAGTATGCCGATCTCCTGCAGCTCTCCTGGAGGGAGACGTGGCGACTGTATAACGGTCCGCTGCCTTGTGGACTCTACGTGGCCGACATTCCTGCACCCGACCCGGCCTTTTGCTGGCAGGTGGGAGCGGTGGACGAGGCCGAGGGACGGGATCTGGTTAATCGTCTGAAAAAGAACCTGGAAAAACGGCTGCCCTGGTCCCGGCAAGAGGGGATTGAATGTTTTCGTATCTATG
Organism: Desulfofustis sp.; assembly: GCA_030604345.1. The sequence goes on from JAUVWB010000062.1 coordinate 1,625, forward strand.
ATCGCGACCTGCCTGACTACAACGTGGTCATTGAGATTTTTCGCAAATGGGTATTCATCAAGGAGTTTTCATCGGGAAAAGCGGTTTGCGAACAGGTGGCGGAACAACGGTGGAAAACGGTGGTCGGCACGGTTCGATCGCTTCTGGGGGTGGGGCGGGATCGGCTGTTTTTCGCTCGCTATCGTCGTGACGGCAAGAGCCAGCGCGGCAAAGGGGGGAAGAAGGTCGAGGTCGGCGAGGGAATGGCGCGCTATCTGGTTGAGTTTACTCCCGGGGCGGTGTCGGGCTTTGATCTCGATCAACGCTCGGTGCGCCGTTTTATCCATGACCATGCCGCCGGCAAAGCCCTCCTGAGTCTGGCCGATCGGGACGGGGCTGCAGCGGTGCAGGCGGCTCTCGGTGGGGCCGACAAGACGGTTACCCTTGCCGTATCGCCGGAGGCGGCAGGTCGCATGGCGGAGAATTATGCTCTCAATGGACTGTACGCCAAGAACCATCACATCGTGGTCGCCGATGTGCATCGCTGGCTGGCGCAAGAGGACGGACAATACGATCTGATTTTACTCACCATACGACCCGGTTTTCAGGAGGGAGGCGAAAAAAGGAGAACGTTTTCACCGGAATGGTGCGGAGAACTCATTGATTCCGTCATGCGTCGGCTCCGGCCGCAGGGAACCCTCCTGTGTGCGGTGCACGAGCGGTCTTTCACCCTTGCCCAGCCCGTGTCCGAGCGCTATTGGTGCAGACAGTGCGATCGGCTGTTGTTGCCCCGGGACGCTGAGCGTCGTGCGGGACGGAGTCGTTTTTGGGAAGTCCGACATAAGCGTTGACAGGTTGGGGGAACCTTGAGTCAGATGGCCGTGCGCTTCCCTGAAGACTGGCGCAAAAGGGTTGTTTGCTGTCCGGAGTGTCGCTATAATAGCCCGTTTGACAGGTTCGTTCGCCCCCTGCAGCCGGACAGGGGGTGTGAGTGGTTGCCAGATTAGCCTCATTGACAGGATCTCATGCCTCATTTTTCCCGGGTCGGATTTCATAGCTTCGGCTATGAGCTCCCCCCCCATATCCTCACCTCAGAAGCCATAGAACAGCGACTCGCCCCTCTCTACCGACGGCTTAAACTGCCGGAGGGCCGGTTGGAGATGATGAGTGGTATCAAAGAGAGACGCCTCTGGCGGCAGGGGACGAGACCGAGCGAGGTGGCGGTCCGAGCCGGCCGCAAGGCCCTGGCGGCGGGTGGGGTCGAAGCGGACCAGGTACAATGTCTATTTTTTACGTCGGTGTCGCGCGATATGATGGAGCCGGCAACGGCGTCGTTTGTCCATCATGGCCTCGGCCTGCCGAACGACTGTCTGGTGTTCGATATTTCCAACGCCTGTCTCGGTTTCCTTGATGGCATTGTCATGCTGGCCAACATGATTGAACTGGGCCAGGTGGACAATGGCTTGGTGGTCAGTGGAGAAACCGCCGAAGGGTTGCTGGAGTCTACCATCAGCGTGTTAAACGAGGACCGGTCGCTGACCAGAAAGAGCATCAAGAAGGCCTTTGCGTCCCTGACCATTGGCTCCGGGGCGGTTGGGTTTTATCTGTGCCGTCTCGACCCGGCCCAATCAGTCGTACCGCGGCTGGCCTATGGTGCATGGAAAGCCAATACCGCACATGTTGATCTGTGCCAGGGGGGACAGACCGGTGAAGCCGTGACCTTGATGGCCACCGATTCGGAAGAGTTGATGATCCAGGGGATCGAAACGGCGCACCAGACCTGGCTGTCTTTTTCGGCCATCAGTGGTTGGCAGGCGGACGATATCGACTGTTTTTTCTGCCACCAGGTCGGGTCGGCACACAGCAGGATGCTTTTTGCCCAGCTTGGGCTTGATCCCCTGCGAAACTTTGCGACGTTGTCCCATCTCGGTAATGTCGGTTCTGTTTCCGCACCGATTACCATGGCCCTGGCCATGGAGCAGGGAGTATTTCGTCGCGGCGGGAAGGGGGCTTTGCTTGGTATCGGAAGCGGCATCAATTGCATGATGCTTGGCGTCGATTGGTCATGGGAGGAGATTTCGTGAAACCGGTGACAGAAGAGCAGGGAGCACAACTCATCCGTTTGGCCCGGGACACCATCGCCGAGCGCCTCGGGCTTGTCACCCGGGTGAGCGGTGCGGGGCTTGACGGCGAGGAGCTGCAGCAGCGTTGCGGCACGTTTGTAACCCTCAAGCGTGGCGGCCAGCTGCGCGGCTGTATCGGTAACCTCGAGCCGGCGGGAACGATAGTAGATGCGGTGCGGCGTAACGCTGAGAGTGCCGCCTTTCAGGATTACCGCTTTGCGCCGCTGACGGCCGACGAATTCCCCCAGGTCGAGGTGGAGATATCCATACTGACCCCGGCCCAAAAGCTCTCCTACCAGGATGGGGATGACCTGGTGGCGCGGCTGCGCCCGGGCATCGATGGGGTCATTCTGCAGCAGGGGTCGGCTCGTGCCACCTTTTTACCGCAGGTCTGGGAACAACTGCCCGAGCAGGTGCAATTCCTCGAACAGCTCTGTCGCAAAGCCGGAATCGCACCTTCGGCCTGGCGCCACCAACGACCGGATATCTTTGTCTATCAGGTGCGCAGCTTTACCGAGCACGGCCGATGAAACTGATCCTGGACCGCGCGCTGGCTGCCGAGTTGGCCGAGCTGTTTCGTTCGATGGAAGCTGCCTACGACCAGGTGGCCGTGCAGCTGGGTCATGGCTGTGATGGCTGCCCGGACAATTGCTGCGATTCGTACTTCACCCATCATACTTATATCGAGTGGGCCTATCTCTGGGAAGGGATTGCAGCCCTGCCAAGCGACCTGCGGGAAATGATCGTCGAACGGGCCCACCAATGTGAGCTTCTCTATCAGGAAGCGCTGGGACAAGGAGCGCGACCCCAGGTCATGTGTCCGCTCAATGGAGATGGACGATGCCTGGTCTATGGCCACCGGTTGATGGTGTGCAGAACGCATGGCGTACCGGCGCAGATGACCAGGCCGGACGGAAAGATCATCCGCTTTCCCGGGTGCTTCCGCTGTGCCGAACGGGTGCGGCAGTGGCCGGAACACAAAACGCTTCCGGTCATGGAGCGGACCGCTCTCCTGCGTCGACTGGTTCTTCTGGAGCAGCGCTTTCTCCAGGGACACCGGGCCCAGGTGGCCCGTTTGAGCATGACCATTGCCGGAATGCTGACCGCCGGGCCACCGACTCGAGGCATCTTGCCCAGCGATCACTCCAGGGAACCTTGAAAAATTGCCATTTCGCCCAATCTCATCGTTGCGCAATCACATTTGATCCTCGGAATATCATGTATATGACTGCGGTAAAATGATCTTGCGCGCCTCGATCTTGAACGAAATTTCGAATTTTTCAAGCTCCCCTCCAAGCGTTGACAACGGCCGGGAGGAAACGGTGAAACATGAAATCAGGGGGCGTCAGCCCAACTCAAGAATGTGCTTTGTCTGTGGCATGGATAACCGATATGGCCTGCAGAGCCGCTTTTATGAGCTGGATAACGGTGAAATCGTGGCGTGTTTTCGACCAGCCGACGAACACCAAAGCTATCCCGGCCGGTTGCATGGCGGCATAGCGGCCGCCATTCTTGATGAAACCATCGGCCGGGCAGTCTTGAATCACCAGGAAGATGAGTTGTGGGGGGTCACTCTGGAGTTTTCCATGAAGTTCCGGAAACCGGTGCCGCTTGATCGGGAGATACGGGTTGTTGCCCGAGTGGTGGAGGAAAACAAACGCAGTTTCTGTGGCACCGGGGAGATAATCCTGGCCGACGGCTCGGTGGCGGTCGAGGGGAGCGGCCGCTATCTGAAGATGGCGCTGTCGAAAATCACTGATGCCGAGTTCAAGGAGGAGGAGTGGCGGGTGGTCGAACCGGGCGGCGCCGATCCGACAGAGCTCGAGCTGCCGGATCGGCGGTAACCAGCGCCTCCTCTGGTCAGAAGGCGGTGGCGCCGTGCGGCGAGCGAGCAAGAAGGGGTGACAACCAGCCGGTTCAATGCAGGTCTTTTCCCGTGGTGCTCATTGCCAGGTTGCAGTTGCGTACGCCGCGCAGGGAGCGCAGGCGGTCGGCCAACTCGTTGACGGATCCGGCTTTGCCTTTGATGATGATGACTTCCAGGCAGTTGTGATGATCCATGTGGACGTGCGTGGTCGAAACGATCTGGTGGTGATAGTCGTGCTGGATTTCGGTCACCTTTTCCTGGAGTTTGTGCTGGTGGTGGTCGTAGACCATGGTGACGACCCCGACCACATCCTTGTCTGCCTGCCATTCCTTGGCAACAAAGGAGGAGCGGATCAGATCGCGGATCGCTTCCGAGCGGTTGACATACTTCTGCTGGGAGATGTAGGTGTCGAAGTCATCGAGCAGTTTTTCGTCGAGCGAGATGGTGAATCGTTTCAACATGGTGGCACCTTCCTTTTTGTGCCAGGTTAGCGCGCCCGTGCAGGGGCGTCAACTGTTTTGCGGGTAACACCGCCCCGAAGACACGCGGAGGAGGCGCCAACCAGACCATGGCCGGTGATGGGTTACAGATAGTCGGCAGGATTCGGTCCTGCTTTCCGGAGAATTTCGGCATCCCTCGTCAAGCCGGTCTGGTTCCGACCGCGATCGCAGAACTCCGGTTTACCAAGGAGTTTTCCAGGCAGGAGCTGGTTCGGGGGCTGGAGCAGTTCAGTCATGTGTGGCTGCTTTTTCTTTTTCATCAGGCATTGGCCGAAGGGTGGCAGCCGACGGTTCGCCCGCCACGACTGGGGGGGCGCCGGCGACTGGGCGTTTTTGCCACGCGCAGCCCGCATCGTCCCAATCATCTGGGTCTTTCTCTGGTCCGCCTGCTCGGTATTGATCAGGAGGGTGAACAGCCGGTCCTGATCCTCGGCGGTGTTGATCTGCTGGACAACACACCGGTGTTCGACATCAAGCCCTATCTCTCCTATGCCGATACGGCTGTCGATCCGCACTGTGGTTGCTTCGAGCACAAAGACGTGCCGGTGGTCGTCACTTTTTCGAGCGCTGCCGGTGATTTTTGCCGAGACTACCAGCTGCAAACGGGCCGGCCGTTGGCCAGGCTGATCGAGGAGGTGTTGGCGGCCGACCCGCGTCCGGCCAGTCAGCGGGGCCGAAAAAAGAGCTTCGGGATGAACCTGTGGGAGGTGAATATTCGCTGGCAGGCGGACGGCAACCGCTTCCACGTCGTGAGTTGCACCGTTACCGGCACGGCTGGCTCATCGACCCTCACGGGGAATCGAGTCCCTCGATGACACAATAGACCCGGCCACCCACCCGGTACTGCCCGGTGGTGATGTCGTAGTCGAGGCTGGAACCCTTGATGTCCACGTGCTCGCCAACCATCCTGGTGGCTCCCGGCGATTTGATGGTCCGATCGTGGTCGAAATAGTAGAGTTCTTCGGTAAAGAGCTGCTGGTTGTCGGCAACCTGGTTGATCCGGACATTTTCCCGCAAAATCAGTTGCCTCGTCTCGGTGTTGTAGACACCAACCCGGGCGAGGACATGGATCCGGTTGCCCTCTTCGTCGAACAGGTCGGCGTCCACCGAGCTGAGGACGAACTCGTTCGGCACCGCACTGGTTTGCGCTTCTGCGGCGCGAATTTCTGCCGTTTTCAATCCGTCCTGGTTCTGCAGAATCACCACCCGTTCCATGGTGAAATTATGGGTTGTCTGCTGTCGGTCGCCGAAGTGCGGGTCGAAACCGCCCCGCGGTTCGAGAAAGGAAGCCAGCGGCAGTCGCCAAACCGGGAAGGTGAAAAGCAGGCCCAGGGGGATCAACCAGACGAGGTTGCGGCGGTTGAGAGTCATGACAGAAAACGCTGCAACAGCGCCTCGTGTTGTCCTTTGGCGGTGATAATCAGATCGCAGAGTTGGCGCACGGCCCCATGACCGCCGGTTCGTTGCGCGATAAAATGGCAGGCGGCCTGCACTTCCGGAACGGCATTTGCCGGACAAGCGGCGAGCCCGACGCGACGGAGCAGGCCCAGATCGATCCAGTCGTCGCCCATGTAGCAGACCTGAAACGGTTTCCGCCCCGAGCGCTGCAGGATCTCTTTAAAGGCATCGAGCTTTCGTTCGACGCGTTGATAGGCATAGGTGACCGCCAGTTCTGCGGCCCGTCGCGTGACCATGTCCGAACTTCGGGCGGTAATCAGACCGGTTTCTATGCCTGCCAGATGCAGCAGCTTGATACCGAGTCCGTCCTGGGTGTGGAAGGTCTTGCTCTCAACTCCCGATTCACTATAGATCAAAGAGCCGTCGGTCAGAACGCCATCCACGTCGAACAGGACCAGCGAAACGGCGGCGGCTCGATCCCGA
>JAUVWB010000128.1 GCA_030604345.1 Desulfofustis sp.
AGCAAGATGACGTCGTAGCCGTTCTGCTCGACAAGGCACGAACCGTCGGCCAGGGTATGGGCCTGGGCAGCCTGGTGGCCAGCTGCCGTAATCTGCTCGTAGAGCATCGAGCAGAGCACGGTATCGTCGTCAATGATCAGTATGTCCGCCATGATCAAGTATCTCCCGGATGGTTCGGGCCAGGTCGTCTTTGCGCAGCGGCTTGCTGAGAAATTCGCGGACACCTAGGTGCAGGGCCGTTTCCCGGTTAATGCGCTCGTTGTAACCGGTGACCAGGATAACCGGCAAGGCGGGACGAAGGGCCAGTATTTCGCTGGCCAGCTCAGCCCCGGTCATGTTGGGCATGGTCATGTCGGTGATCACCAGGTCGAAGTCACTGTTCTTGTCGCGAAAACAGCGGGCGGCGTCGAGGCTGTCGTTGAAGGCCGTAACCCGGTAGCCGAGTCGCTCGAGGACCCGGGTCAGCATATCGGTCAACTGGTGTTCATCGTCCACCAGAAGGATGTTCTCGCTGCCGCCGCGGACCGGGGTTACCACGCTCGCCTCGGTCGATTGCCGATCCTCGATGGCCGGCAGCAGCACGGTAAACGTCGTTCCCTGACCAGGCAGACTGGAGACCTCGATATGACCCTGGTGCGTCTTGACGATACCGTGCACCACGGCCAGGCCGAGCCCGGTGCCGCGGTCTTTTGGTTTCGTGGTGAAAAAGGGATCGAAGATGCGTTGCATGGTCTGCTCGTCCATACCGCAACCGCTGTCGGTGACGCACAATTCCAGGTAGCGTCCGGCCGGCAGCTCCGGAGCTGCCGGCCGGCTGGCGGTGGGTTCGAGGGTGACATCCCGCAAGCTGACCCGGATCTCGCCATGTTCGCTGTCGATTGCCTGGCGGGCGTTGGTGCAGAGGTTCATGATGACCTGGTGGATTTGAACCGGGTCGGCCATGATCGATAAGGCGGCGGTGTCGATCTGCTGAATTAGTTTGATGGTCGTGGGAATGGAGGAACGAAGCAGCCTCAGCGCTTCCTTGATGATCGGCTGGACCCGAAGCGGGCGCAACGGCTGCCGGGCCTGGTCCTGGCGGCTGAAGGTGAGGATCTGCTCAACCAAGTCGGCGGCGCGTTCCCCGGCGGCCTGGATGTGTTGCAGCGGGTAGGCGAGCGGATGGTTCTCGTCGATCTGGTTTCTGGCGATCTGGGCATAGCCGAGGATGGCCGACAGGATATTGTTGAAATCATGGGCGATGCCGCCGGCCAGCGTGCCGATGGCCTCGAGTTTGGCGGCTTGTTGCAATTGTTTCTCCAGTTGCTCTTCTCGGCTGATGTCTCGCTTGACGGCAACGAAGGAGGAGATGGTGCCGTCGGCATCGATAATCGGGGAGATGGTGGTCATCTCCGAATAGAGTGTCCCGTCTTTCCGTCGATTGATCAATGTGCCGCGCCAGACCGTGCCGGCCAGGATGGTTTCCCAGAGCTGTCGGTAAAAGGTGTGGTCCTGGCGGTTGCTTTTTACCAGATTCATATTCTGACCGACGGCCTCATCTCGAGTATAACCGGTGACCGTCGTAAAGGCCGGGTTGATGTACTGGATGGTGCCGAACACATCGGTGATGACGACCACCTCGGAAGTCTGTTCGATGGCGGTGGACAATCGCTGCCGCTCCTCTTCCTGACGCAGGGCGTCGGTGACATCGCGGGCGATCTGGACGATTCTGCTCACCGAGCCGTCAACCGAGAGAATCTTGGACACAGAAATATCAAATGTCCTGTCGAGGAGCTTGTTATGGATGAGCTGCCGGTGGGTGCCACCGTTTTCCGCCGTCGCTGGACACAGAGGGCACGGGTCCTGACGCCCATGAAAGGCTTCATGACAGTGCTTGCCCACCAGTTCCCCGAGCCGATAACCGAACAGGCGGTGCGCCGAACGGTTGGCTCTGAGAATACGCAGGTCGCCATCCATGATGGTGATGATGTCGTCGATGGCATCGACGGTCTGCTCCCACTCATGCTTGCCTCGGCTGATGGCGTCGGTGATGCGCCGGGCGGAGTTGTCGTTTGCTGGCGGATTTCTCATGATGATGGAAGCATGGTGAGCGGTAAAAGGTGCCGATTCTGCGAAACCAGATTACCGCGTAATCATAACAGGATTAAAAAAAGAAAGGCAAGGCTGCCTAACCGTCTGCATGTTCTTTTTCGGTCACCGCGCGGGTAGACGGGCGAGTTCCTGGATGACGCCCCACCAGAGAAAGGGGATGGCGAACAGAAAAACGAGGCAGATGAAAGCGAGAAAAAGGTGATAGGCAGTAATGATCCGCTGCGGCCTTTCTCCGGCCAGTTTAGCGGGATGGCGGAGAATAACCTGCATCAATTCGATTGCCACAAAGACCAGGGCGTTCAGGGCTCCCCAGAGGAAGGGCGAGCCAATCGTTGCTACCAGCTCAGCCTGGCGGACGACCTCGGCGACCACCACACCCAACCAGACAAACGCGAAGATACCCACCAAAAGGCGAAACATGCAGTGCTCCACACACAATCGATACGTTCTTTCCCACGGTTCAGGTTCGCAACGTGTGGAACCCCTTGTCCACGAGGGTTATACCCTTGTATCTTGGAGGGCACAAGCTGGTATTGTCGGGCCCGCCCCCGTGGCCCTGGCCAGTTTGCCATGCCGCCGGCTATGCGGTACACTACCCTGTATCAAGAGTACCTGGCTACAAAGCGGCGAAGTGACCGAACAAGTATATGGAGAGTTATGCCTATGGCCGAGGAAGCACAGCACAAACTGACGACGAGACACCTGCAGGTTGACGACTATGAAGCGTTGCGGGAAATAAACGATCGTGTTTACCACGGGGTCGGCACACCGTGGACCCGCGATGAGGTGGCTGCCCTGATCGGGCGCTTTCCGGAGGGTCAGATCTGCATCGAGGACAACGGGGTTCCGGTGGCCATCGCCCTGTCGCTGATCATCGATTTCAGCCTCTTCGGCAGCCGTCACACCTATCACCAGATCACCGGCAACGGCTCCTTTCGTACCCATGATCCGGAAGGCGATTATCTCTATGGTATCGAAGTCTTCGTCGATCCCGATTATCAGGGGATGCGGCTCGGCCGGCGGCTCTACGACGCGCGCAAGGAGCTGGCGGAGAATCTGAACCTCAAGGGGATCCTGCTTGGCGGCCGGATCCCGGGCTATCACTCCCATGCCGCGGAGATGTCGCCGCAGCAGTATATCCTCAAGGTGAAAAATCGGGAGCTGCATGACCCGGTGCTGACCTTCCAGTTGTCCAACGATTTCCACGTGCACAACATCCTGCCCGATTACTGGCCGAAGGATCACCCCTCGCGCGGCCATGCGGTGCTGCTGGAATGGCTCAATATCTATTACGAGAAGAAGACGCGGCTGATCGGCGGCGCCAAATCGGTGGCCCGCCTCGGTGTCGTCCAATGGCAGATGCGGCGTTTCGATTCGTTTGACGATTTCCTGCAGCAGGTGGAGTTTTTTGTCGACACGGTGAGCGATTATCAGGCCGATATCGTGCTTTTTCCCGAGCTGCTCAACGCCCCGCTCATCCATACCCACGAGGGCAACAACCCGGCCGAGGCGATGCGCAAGCTGGCCGAGTACACCGACGATATGCGCCAGGCCATGATCGACATGGCCCTGGCCTACAACATCAACATTGTTGCCGGCAGCGTTCCCGCCCTCGATGAGAGCGGCACGCTGCGCAACGTCAGTTATCTCTGCCGGCGCGACGGCACCTGGGACAGCCAGGCCAAACTCCATATCACCCCGGAGGAGGATGCCCACTGGCGCTTTGCCGGAGGCGACGAACTGAAGGTTTTCGATACCGATGTGGGCAAGATCGGCATTCTCATCTGTTACGATGTGGAATTTCCCGAACTGGCACGGCTGCAGACCCTGAAGGGCATGAAACTGCTGCTGGTGCCGTTCTGGACCGACACCAAGACCGGCTACCTCCGGGTCCGGCGCTGTGCCCAGGCCCGGGCCATCGAGAACGAGTGTTTCGTGGCGATTTCCGGCAGTGTCGGCAACATTCCCAAGGTGGAGACGATGGGCATCCAGTATTCCCAGTCCGCCGTCTTCACCCCGTCGGACTTTTCTTTCCCCCACGACGCCATCGCCGCCGAAGCGACGCCGGGCATCGAAACCACCCTGGTGACCGATCTTGACCTGGACATGATCAAGGAACTTCGCGCCCTCGGCAGTGTCCGCAATATTGAGAGCCGGAGAACCGACCTCTACGAGCTCAGCTGGCGCCGGCGCTCGTGATCCGTCGAACCGGGCGTGCGTCCACTGCCTGACCGGAGGGAGTCAGCATGAATCTGCAAGACCTGAAAAATCTGAAACGATTCAAGGATATCGTCACCACCCTGGCCGCTCACGGTTTTGACGAGGTGGTCGATCGGCTGGATATGCCCGGTGCCGGACTGCTCCGGGAGATTCGGCCGGCAATGCGGGATCTGACGATCTATCAGCGCATCCGGCTGGTTATCGAGGAACTGGGGCCGACCTTCGTCAAGTTCGGACAGATCATGAGTCTGCGTCCGGATCTGTTGCCCGAACCCCTGCTCAAGGAGCTGACCACGCTGCAGGATAGGGTTGAGCCGGCTCCCACCGAGGCGGTGCTGCCGCTGGTCGAGGAGGCGATCGGAGCCCCGCTCGCTTCGGTGTTCGCTCACTTTCCCGACCAACCGGTGGCGGCCGCGTCGTTGTCGCAGGTTTACCGGGCCATGTTGCACAACGGTGCCAAGACGGTCGCCGTGAAGGTGCAACGTCCGGCCATCCGTGAAGATATCGAGGCCGATCTGCGAATCCTCGAGGCCTTTTGCCGGCTGCTCCATGACCAATTCGAGGACCTTCGTTCCTACGACCTGCCGAAGCTGGCGGCAACGGTACGGCGCCATTTGCTCAAGGAACTGGATTTTTCCGAAGAGCTGGACAACATGACCATTGCCCGGTCTGCCGCCGGGGAGATCGGCCTGTACGTCCCGGTTCCCTATGAAGCATACAGCTCGGAGCGAGTGTTGGTCATGGACTTTGTCGAAGGGGTGACCTTTCGCGACCTGCATCGACTGCCCGGTCTCGATCGGCGGGAATTGGCCCGGCGCGGACTCCGGGCCGCCGTCGTACAAATCCTCGAGCTCGGCTTTTTTCATGCCGATCCCCATCCGGGAAATCTGTTGGTGGGCGGTGACGGCACCATCGCCCTGATCGACTGGGGCATGGTGGGCCGGCTCACCGAACGGGATCGTTCCGGGTTGATCGATCTGCTGCAGGCGGTGGTCGACAAAGACAGCGCCGCTCTGGCCGATGCGCTACTGGCCGTCTGCAGCAGCCGCTCCGAACCGGTTGAGCCGCTTGAGCTGGAACGGGAATTACTGGAGATCCTCGACACCTATTACGCCGTTCCGATCAAGGACGTTCATCTCGGCCCGCTGCTTGCCCGCCTGCTCAGCCTGCTTCGCCGCCACCGGCTGCAATTGCCGAACTACCTGGTGATCATGATCAAGGCGATGATCACCGCCGAGGGTTCGGCGCGACTGGTCTATCCGGAGCTCGATGTGGTCACCGAGGTCCGCGGCCAGGTACATCGTCTGGCCCGTAAGCGTTACCACCCGCGTCACTGGTGG
>JAUVWB010000228.1 GCA_030604345.1 Desulfofustis sp.
GCGACCGATACGGAATCTTGTTGATTGCCGACGAGATCCAGTCCGGTATCGGTCGAACCGGGCATCTGTTCGCGATGGAACATTTCGGGGTCGAGGCCGATATTACCACCACCGCCAAAAGCTTGGCGGCCGGCCTGCCACTGAGTGCCGTGGTCGGGAAAAAAGAGATTATGGATACCGTTCATCCGGGTGGTATTGGCGGTACGTATGGCGGCAACCCGCTGGCTTGTCGGGCGGCGCTGGCAGTCTTTGACGTTATCGAAACGGAAGGATTGCTCGAGCGGGCCAGGCGGCTCGGCGAAAAATTGCACCAGGCATTTTGCGGGTTTCAGGAGAAATATCAGCTGATTGGTGACGTCCGCGGTCTCGGGCCGATGATCGCTATGGAGTTGGTTAGTGATCGAATAGGCAAACAGCCGGCAGCGGCAGAAACCCGTGAGTTGGTCCGGTATTGTTTCCAGCATCGGCTGCTCGTGCTGGCCTGCGGCACCTACGGCAATGTATTGCGCTTTCTGATGCCGCTGGTGATTACCGACGAGCAGGTGGACCACGGGTTGGCTATTATCGAGCAGGGCCTGGACATGATCAGCAGCCGAGCTTGACCGTCTGCTGATAACCGTAGGCCGGCAGAGGGAGTCCATTATGCACGGTTTTTATCAACGAACTCTGGTGGTCGACCTGACCAAAAAAACCGGAGTCATCGAGCGGCTTGACGATAAAGTGATTGGCGACTGCCTTGGCGGCAGGGGCCTGGCAACGCATCTCTTGCTGGAGCGCAACCCGTGCGGAGTCGACCCGTTGGCCCCGGAAAACCATCTGATCATCGCCACCGGACCGTTCTGCGGCGGACGGCTCTGGGGTGGCAGCCGCTACGGCGTTTACACCAAATCGCCGTTGACCGGCTTGTACGCCGAGTCATATTCCGGCGGCAGGGTTCCGGAGGCCATCGATGCCGCCGGTTTTGACGCGATCGTGCTGCACGGCCGAGCAGAGACCCCTTGCGTGCTGGCGATTCACCCTGAAGGCGTCGATTTCCATGATGCCGGGGAACTGTGGGGCATGGAGACCTACGCCGCGGAAAGGGCGGCTGTGGCCCGTTTCGCTCCAAATCGCGAAGGTTTTGGCAGACCGGGGGCGGTGACGATTGGACCGGCCGGAGAGCGGCTGGTTCGCTTTGCCCTGATTGCCAACGACACGTGGCGCTGCGCCGGTCGGACCGGGGTGGGAGCGGTACTCGGCTCAAAACGGGTCAAGGCCATAGTCTTCCAAGGAGATCGGCAGCGCAGCTCTGCTGATCCCGTTGGTGTTGCTGCCTACGCCAAGGCCTTTTTCTCCCAGAACAGGCAGCATCCCGGGGTCAAGGCTTATCGAGCCATGGGCACGACCATGATGGTGGCGCTGATGAACACGGTTGGTGCGTTTCCCGCTCGGTACTGGCGGCAGGGCTCGTGCGAACACTGGGAGCAGATCAGCGGCGAGACCTATCACCAACTTCATGAAGTCAAGGCCCATGCCTGTGCCAAATGCTTTATGGCTTGCGGGCGTCTCGCCCGGCTCAGCCGAGGGCGTCATCAGGGTTTGCAGATCGAGGGGCCGGAATATGAGACGATTTATGCCTTTGGCGGTTTGTGCATGATCGAAGATATAGCGGAGGTTGCCTATCTCAATGATCTTTGCGATCGACTGGGGATTGATACCATCACTGCCGGGAACCTCTGTGCGCTGGCCATGGAGGCTTGCGAGCGAGGTCTGATTGACAGTGATATCAGCTATGGCGATGCGGAGCAAACGGCGGTGTTGCTCCGTCAGATCGCCGAACGCCAGGGCCCCGGCGATCTCATGGCCGAAGGCATTGTCTCTGTCGCCCGAGCCTGGGGGATGGAAGACGTGGCCGTTCATGTCAAAGGGTTGGAACCGGCCGGATATGATCCCCGCAAGCTCAAAGGGATGGGGCTGACCTACGGCACGTCACCACGTGGTGCGTGTCACCTGCGTACCACTTTCTACAAACCGGAACTCTCCGGCATCATCCCTGCCGAACAGATCGACGGCAAAGCGGCGCTGCTGGTTGATTATGAAGATCGTCTCACGATTTTCGACACCTTGATCCTCTGCCGTTTTTACCGGGACCTGTATAGCTGGGAGGAGTTGGAGAAAACAATCACCCTGACCACCGGTCAGCAGATGACTGTCGATCGATTGCGCAGGATCGCCGGGCGAATCGTCAATATGACCAGACGGTTCAACATTCGGGAAGGGATGTCGCCGGACATGGATCGCCTGCCGAAAAGGCTTACTAGCGAGGCCCTCCCGGACGGCGGAGCGATCAGCGCGGCAGAGATGGAGCGATTGCTCAGCGATTATTACCATTGCCGGGGGTGGTCCGCATCCGGGATTCCACCGCCGTCTTGAACTGTGTCTGGTACGGTACGAACGGGAGACTGCAGCAGCAGTGAATACATCACGTATCCAAACATCATTCGAGGAGCAGAATCGTGGACGAGATACCATTTGTCAGGGAACGGGATCCGCATGAAGCGGAGTTTCACCAGGCTGTCACCGAAGTGGTTACTTCCATTCGCCCGGTATTGGACCGTAATCCGGAATACCGGCGACAAAGCATCCTTGAACGGCTCGTGGAGCCGGAACGAATCATCATGTTTCGGGTTCCTTGGGTCGACGACCATGGCCGGATCCGGGTCAACCGCGGTTACCGTATCGGCATGAACAGTGCCATTGGCCCGTACAAAGGGGGCTTGCGGTTTCACCCGTCGGTCAACCTGTCAATCCTGAAATTTCTGGCCTTTGAGCAGGTGTTCAAGAACGCGCTGACCTCTCTGCCGATGGGCGGCGGCAAAGGTGGCTCCGATTTCGACCCGAAAGGGAAATCGGACGGTGAGGTAATGCGCTTCTGCCAGAGCTTCATGGCCGAGTTGTTTCGCCACATCGGCCCCAATACCGATGTGCCGGCCGGCGATATCGGGGTCGGCGCACGGGAGATCGGGTATCTGTTCGGCATGTACAAAAGGCTCGCCAATGAATTCACCGGGGTGCTGACCGGCAAAAGTTTAAACTGGGGCGGCAGTTTGATCCGTCCTGAAGCGACCGGTTACGGCTGTGTCTATTTTGCCGCGGAGATGCTGCAGACACGAGGCGAGACCCTGGAAGGCAAAAGGTGTCTGGTGTCCGGGTCGGGTAATGTGGCGCAATTCACCATCCAGAAACTGATCGAACTCGGCGCCCGGCCGGTGAGCTTTTCCGACTCTTCCGGCTGTCTTTATGACGAGCAGGGAGTCACGGTGGACAAACTGCAGCGATTGATGCAGATCAAGAATATCAACCGCGGCCGGGTGCGGGACTATGTCGAGACGTATCCGGACGCCGTTTATACCCCGTTTGATCCGTCCGTGCCGTACAACCCCCTGTGGACGTATCCCGCCGATTGTGCCTTCCCCAGTGCGACGCAAAACGAAATAAACGAGCAGGACGCCCGCCATTTAATCGATAACGGGGTCACGCTGGTGTGCGAGGGGGCCAACATGCCGACGACGCCTGAAGGCGTCGATATATTCCTGGAGCACAAGATTCTTTACGGTCCCGGCAAGGCGGCCAATGCCGGCGGCGTTTCGGTGTCCGGTCTGGAGATGGCGCAAAACAGCATGCGTCTTAATTGGCCTCGGGCCGAAGTTGATGCACGCCTGCAGGAAATCATGAAAAGGATCCACCGCATGTGCGCCGACACCGCCGACCAGTACGGCATGGCCGGCAATTATCTGGCCGGGGCCAATATCGCCGGTTTTGTCAAAGTGGTTAATGCGATGATTGACCAGGGGGTGGTCTGAGTTCTACGAC
>JAUVWB010000126.1 GCA_030604345.1 Desulfofustis sp.
AAGGCCATGGCACACTGGCTGGTGGTGATGGCGCCCCAGCGGCTGACCAGAGAGCCGGCAAGCAATGAAATGATGGCGGCGCTGATGTAGATGACACTCACCTGATAGCCGACAAAATGGGCGCCGATCCCGAAACTCGGAGCTACGGCCGGGGCCAGGGTGGCCAGGGAGAGTACCGACAGGGTGGCCAGGACTTGTACCCCGGCGACCAGCAGCAGTACCAGCAGCAGATTGTGCCCGGGCCGGCGGTCCGGTTCTTCGGGGGCGGTCATAGGGTATTCTCCCGGTCGATAACGGCGCGCTTCATTTCAGGGCTGCGCCCGAGGGAAACCGTTGGCATCGAAACCCCAATCGGAGAAGCCGAATTGGTATTCATGGTCCAACGATGGGAAGCGGTACTGATTTTTATGGTTCAGGCGCAGGATTCGATTCATGGCCGCGAGATCCATCTCCCAACCGATACTGCTTCGCGAGAAGAAGTAAGGAGGGTGGGTTCGTTCTTCGGGAGAAAAACGGATGACGGCTCGGTCGCCCGCTTCGATTACCCGTTCTATCGTGGACTCTTCGAGGTGGCGCCGTTCGTTGTCCTGTTGGGCGTCGGTAACCACCCAGCCGGCCAGAAATCGTCTCGTTTCCTGAGTGTAGAGTGGCAGTTGCGGATCTTTGATTTTTTCGGCCAAGACACGCCGATAGACGACCAGACTCTGTTCCGGCGTGGCCCCGGGGAGATAGCGGCTGCGGACTGCCGATGCGGGAAGGGGTGGTTCAGGGGACGAACCGATCGCCACCTTCAGGCGGGCACCGGCTCCGCCCGAGTAGTGGTCGCCGATGCCCAACTCGACACCAGGATCGAAGGAAAAACCGGCACCGTCTCGTTGGGCCCGGGCGATGAATAGTTCGGTGGCGGCCTCGATGCCCGCGCCTACCCGGTTTTGTTGGAAAAACGGTGCCAGCTGATCTCGTTCCAGATAACCGACAAAAGCATCCGGAAATACCCCTTCGAGATCGTAACCGACTTCGATGCGAACTTGGCGGCCGACCGGATCGATGAGGAACAACAGACCTCGGGCTCCATTGCTTTCCCTGCCCAGATCGGCGAAGAGTTCGGCGGCCGTGCGATTGATATCTTCACTTTGTTCAGCGAGAATGATCACCCGGCAGGAGACGGCAAAATCGGTCTGCAGAGCGTGATAGTAGGCATCAATGCGCTGTCGCTCGGCATCTAAGAGAAGTCCGGCATGGTCCTCAATGAACTGAGGATCATGAGTGCCGCTGCAGGAGCAGACAAGCAGCCCGAGAAAAACCAGCCAGGTGCCGATCATTATTCGTTTCATGCCTTCTTCTTGCACCCTCTTGCTCCGCGAGACCGTTCGGCAGCCGACATCGCATCGTGCCGGCTGTCCGGCTCACCCCTCTTTGCGAAACGTGTTGCGCATCCAGGTGATGATACCCTTGAGGTAGCCGCGTTCGCTCTCGCTGGCCCCCTTATCCAACCATCCCGTTTCGGAGAAGAAGGATAGGTTCCAGACCAGGCTGCCGAGCCCTTCGTGAAGCAAGGTCGTTTCCGCCTGGCGTACGGCGATGATGGTTCCCTTCCGTTCATTCTTGCTGAAGAAAGTGACGTTTCCATCCTGGGAGGCGACCATGGCTATCGCCCCGGGTTGATCGAAGGCGAACTGGGCGGCGGAGGCGTGCCGGGTACCGCTGAGGCTGGAAAACGGTTGCGTGAAGGGTTCGTGGCCTTCGAAAGGTTCGATAATCTCCAGATCGGCCTTCAAGGCACGGGTATCGATGGCGCCGATCTTGGCACCAAAACAATAGACGAATCGATCGTAGGTCATTACCAGGGCGCCGTCCACCGCGGTCAATTGCGCGATCCTGCCACACTGCTGCTGGACCTGCTGCCAATTGCGCAGGGAGTCTTTGCCGAGATTCAACTTCATCTCCTTGATGAGTCGCTGCAGCTTTTCCGCATCTTCGAGTTCGGTTCTGGATGGCGTCGGCACCATGGACTCGGCATCGAGAAAATTGGTGCCGCCGGTGTACCGCACCGGCATCGTAATTGACTTCTTCCAGCCGGCGTCTTCGGGCACGATCAGTACCGTGCCGCCGCGCTGGTGCTGTCGCATCTGCTGGGCGATCTGGAGAAGGGCGTTGTACCGGGACAGGTTTTGCAGCGTAATGTCGGTGGGTTTGGCCTGGGCTGCAATCTTCGGCAGGATTGCATGGAGAAACGGCCGGGGATCGATAAAAAGCGCTCGATTGGCGCTCAGGGCGGCAACGGCGCGACCCGAGTGCATGACCAGGAGTCGTCCCGGTCCCAGGCTTTTGACGCGCAGATCCGGTTTGATGCCCGTTTCGTTGACGGAGGCGGTAAAGCCCCAAATCTTCAAGTGGCCCGAAGCGTCGGGCCAGACGCCAAGATCGGCATGCTGGGCCCGAAGGGCCGGGCTGAGTTTGATGATGGTGGCGGTGGAGAAGTCGAGCGGGGTGTCGAAGTGAAAGGTATCAGCGGTCCGATCCAGCTGCCGGTAGATGAGCGATACCCTTACCGCTTGTCCCTCTTCGGTGGCGAAGCTGGACCAGTAGGCGACCGAGATGATCTCCGTCAACTGCTCGCTTTCCGGGTAAACGCCGCGAGGAAAGACTTCGTTGAGGGCCGGGGTGGGGGCGATGATCTCCTTCGAGCCGCTGATCCGTTCGAACAATTCCCGGATGAACGGTTGACTGAGTTGATAGGCCTGGTGTTGCATCGGTCTTTGCCTGGTTACTCCCGTGAAAAATTTCAGCTAGCATACCCCAACGGCACGGATCTGTCGACAGCCGGTACGGTCGGCAGAAGCGGATGGTTGCGATTGCTTTACAGGGGAAATTCATGCCGCTATAGTTTCTGATGTACCTGTGAAGGTAGCGTAGCGAGGGTGCCGGCGCAACCGCCGACACAAAGAACAGGGAAAAAGTGAGCCGGCGGCGGGTGGTGGGATCTCGTGCCAACGTTGCCGGGATTAGGGAGGAAGGACCATGAATCCGACACAGCAGGCGTTACGGGTTGCCGTGTGGCAGGCGGCCCCCGTCATCATGGATGCGGCGGCGACGGTGGATAAAACGGTTCATTTGATTGCCAGGGCGGCGGCGAGCGACGCCCAACTGGTTGTTTTTCCGGAAGTGTTTATTCCGGCCTATCCGCGCGGCCTCAGCTTCGGCTTCGTGGTCGGCAGTCGGACCGAGGCGGGGCGACGGGACTGGCAGCGCTATTATGACAACTCGATACTGGTGCCCGGACCGGAGACCGAACAGATCGGTGAGGCAGCCCGGGAAGCCGGTGCCTATGTAGTTATCGGGGTGACCGAGCGGGACCGGATGAACCGCACCTTGTATTGCACACTACTCTATTTCGGTCCGGATGGCTCGCTGCTCGGCACGCATCGGAAACTCAAACCGACCGGATCAGAACGGCTAATCTGGGGCGAGGGTGACGGTTCAACCCTGACTGTGATCGATACCCCGTTCGGGCGGATGGGCGGTTTGATCTGCTGGGAAAATTATATGGTATTGGCCCGTGCCGCCATGTATCAGCAGGGGGTGCGCATCTATCTGGCACCTACCGCCGATTTCCGCGAGGTGTGGCAGAGCACCATGCGCCATATAGCCGTGGAGGGACGCTGCTTCGTCATCGGCTGCAACCAGTACGTGGAGAAATCCATGTACCCCCATGATCTTCACTACCGAAAGGATCTCGATTCGCAGCCGGAGGTGATGTGCCCCGGCGGCAGCTGCATTGTCGATCCGTACGGGGAATATCTTGATGGGCCGTTGTTCGGTGAGGAAGGGATGTTGATCGCCGATCTGGACCTGGGCGCCCTGACCAGGACGGCCATGGACTTCGATCCGATCGGCCATTACGAGCGTCCCGATGTCTTTCGCCTGGAGGTGACGAAGTAGCCGGTCCTACAGCTTCCATCCCCAGTAGGCCAGGAAACGAGGAAAATCTTTCAGGTCAGATTCCTGTCGTGCCCAAAATTTGAGGCTGGTATAGAGCGGCACCGTACTGGTGTCGCCACCGAGATAGGCCTTGTCCTCGCCAACCCGGAAATCAAGGGCCAGCCAACCGAGGAGGATCCGTTCCAGCGGTTTGCAGTTGTTTTTCACATAGCCGGCACGCGGGCCATCGGTTTCGAAAAATGATACGGTTTGTGAGTGGTACGGTAGCCGATAGAGGCTGTTGAGCGGTGCCAGGGCAGTGGCAATCCTTTCGGCAACCGGCAACGATCCATCAAGCTGATGCGGTTCGACTCCGCTAACCCGGTGGGTCTGGTCGGCCAGGGTAAAAAGATAGCGTTCATCCTCTCCGAGTTCCGGTAACCGGCTCGGCAGTGTGTAGCCGTAGATCCATTGGCTCTGTTCGGGCCAGTCGGCGGGGTAGGCTTCGTCCGGTAGTGCTGCGGTGGGGAGGAAAGCCAGATAACAGCCGCAGGTATGGACCGTGGTGACGAGGACCGGTTCAGCTTCTTGGTTGAGGGTGTAGATGACCAGCAGCCCCGGATTGTTGCCGCCGGTGAGGTTGATCGTATCCCAGCCAAGCGGTACTTCCCGGAAATGGATGCGGTACACCTCGTTGGTGTAGGAGCCCCGCGCGGTGGAAAAAGAGGTGCGCTGGTAGTAGGTGGTGGCAATGGCCGGATCAACGATGATCTCTGGTTCTCCGTCAACGTTGTCGTCAACGGCTCGCGGGGTGCCGATGCGGTTGTAGGGTTTTTTGCCGTTGTCAGCGAGAAAAATTGGGACGCCGGCCGGGGCGGATCCGTTTGGGAGCGGCGGGATGAATAGAGTCGCCTCGTCTAGCGATTGCCGATGGACTGGGGCGCAGGCGCTCGCCATTATGACGACACCGAGGGAGAGGCAGCCGATGAGCGGTCGTAAGCGAAGAAACAGGTGAAACATACGGGCTCCTAAGGGCGATCGGATGATGACTGGTGCATGGCTTCGTCTACGGTCGTGTATGGTCGTGGCAGTGATCACTTGATCGGGTCAGACATCTGTTGGACGGGCCAATCGGGCGGCGAGTCTGATCGCTTCGATCATCGATTGCGGATTGGCCCGTCCTTCCCCGGCGCGGTCGTAGGCGGTGCCGTGATCGACCGAGGTGCGGATGATCGGCAGACCGATGGTGATGTTGACCCCGGCCATCCGATCCCAGGAATCGGTGGTTTCGTCGTAGTGAAAACCGACCAGCTTGGCCGGTATATGCCCCTGATCATGATACATCACCACTACGGCGTCGAAGAGCCCGCCGGTCATCTTGGAAAAGACGGTGTCGGCCGGCAGCGGGCCTTCGACCGTGAGGCCGGCCGCCTGAGCTTCGGTGACTGCCGGCGCGATTTCTCTCTCGTCTTCGTCGCCGAACAAACCGCCTTCCCCGCAATGGGGGTTCAGGCCGGCGACGGCGATGCGCGGCCGTGCGATGCCGAGTTGTTTCAGTGTCTTGTCGGTGAGCTTGATGACGGTCAGCACCCGTTTCTTTTTCACCCGGTTGCAGGCCTCGCGCAGCGAAACGTGGGTGGAGACGTGGGTCACCCGGAAGTTCCCGTCGGCGAGCATCATGGCGTAATCGATAGCGCCGGTCAGCGCGCCGTAGATCTCGGTGTGGCCGCTGTAGTGGTAGCCGGCGGCGTTGATCGCCGCCTTGCTGATCGGAGCGGTGGCCGTTCCGTCGATGTCGCCGGC
>JAUVWB010000269.1 GCA_030604345.1 Desulfofustis sp.
AGTATTCGGCCCACTCGTCAAGCTCGGGGAGAAACTCGGTCTTGATGACCGCCTTGTCGAAGTCGAACAGGATGTTATTGGCGTCGAGCACCAGCGGCGGCGGGGGCGCCGGCATTTCCGAGGCAACCGGTTGCGGCTGCTGGGGTGCCGGGGTCAATGCCCGGTTGCCTTGGCGCAGGGTGTACTTGGCGGTGGCCCGATCATCTTGATCGACCCGATACTTGAGGGTCGTATCGGTGTAACGAACCTCGCCGCATCCGGAAAACAGGAACATGCCGGCCGACAACAGCACCACCGTCACCACCCGACCCGCGAATCGAGCGCCGATGAAAGGTGCGGCCTGGTTGTGCATCTCGGAACTACACGCAGACAACGACTTGGCAGTTTTCATTTTGGCTATCCTTCTCAGAAGTTATAAGCATTTGTCCGGTCCGGAAACGGTCGTCAACCGTTCCATTCATCGCCGCTCACGGTTCTGTAACCATCCAACACCCTAGCCGATTCTTCCTTTACCGGCAACTTTTTCCTGATAATACCAGCAATTGTCGCGATTGTAAAAAGTTTGGTGAGGCCCAGGAGCGGAACGGGGGTCCGTGGCGCCTATGCCCAGGGGTTGACGAGAGGGGGTGTACCGGTGGGGAAATCTTTAACATTTCTGGTGACCACGGCAAGTCCGTGAACGATTGCGGTGGCCGCCAGCAGCGCGTCGATCACCGGGAACGGCGTGCCGATAGACTCTGCTTGCGCGGAGAGTACCCCACAGGCGTCCGCCACCTGCCGATCGATGGGGAGAATGCGGTGCTGAAACCGGTCTTGAAGATCATGCCGCAACCACCGTTCCAACTCGCTTCGCTTCTCGGATACAGGCAGCTTGGCGATCCCTTTGGCCAACTCACCAATGGTGACGACCGAGAGAAAAAAATCCTGCTCATCGTGAGCGGTGAGCCACTCAACCACCGCAGGGTGCGGACGTGCCTTGCACAACTCGGACAATACGCAGGTATCAAGAAGGTACCTCACAACTCCACGTCCCTTCCCGTATCTCGGCTTCGCGCCAGATCAAGCTCGACATCGGCCAGTGGTGAGCGCTTCATGAACTGCAGCAAGCTTTCTCCTTTGGCGACAATTTTCCGATAGTCCTCGTAAGAAAGGACCACCACCGCTTCCCGTCCATGCTTGGTGACCACTTGCGGACCTTCCTGTTGTGCGCAGGATACCAGTTCGCTGAACTTATTCTTGGCTTCCTGCAATTGCCAGGCATGTCCCATGGCTCTCCTCCCTTCAACCGATTTGTTCTGTCTAGTCTGTCTAGATTATAAGCAAGAATCACCAACCGGTCAAACAGGAAAAGGTATCGCCCCTCAGAGCTATGATTCGTCTGACTCAAGGTCCCCTCTACAAAGAAGCCCACTCCTGTCCCAGGTCTTCGGCAAATTCGGCGGCGGGGCATACCGAGTCGAGGTCGTCATAGTGCTGCAATTCTTCCTCTCCGTCGGGACAGGCGGCCATATCGGAGATGAGTTGTTCGGCCAGTCGATTCAGGTCGGCATCGGTGAGTGATGGTTCCGTCTCATCTGCTGCTGCATGCGCGTCAGTCGCCGGCGCTTCGGTCCCGGGTTCTTCATCCGGGTCTTCCTCATCGGTTGCCGGCACTTCGGTGACGGGTTCACTATCCAGGTCTTGCTCGTCGGTTGCCGGCACTTCAGTCCCGAGTTCATCCGGATTGTCTGATTTTTCTGCTATCCGATCGTCTTGCGGCTCCGGTGGGGGTTCAGCCGTCGGGGGAGCGTGCACCTGCGTTGTGGTCTCTTCGTCGGCCGAGTCTCTGGCGTGTTCTGCGGTCCTGGAATCTACGAAGGTTTCAGGTTCCTGCTGCGGCGCATCATTCGTCTGCGGCGAGGTGACTTCACCGCCGGCCAGGCCGACATCGGCGGCCGTCAGGGTCGAGCCGTCGGCCATCTGGCATGAGGTGCTGCCATAGACATGGTTTCCCTCTATCTCGTGGTAGATCTCATCGCTTTCCAGGGAAATGGCAGTGATTCCCTGTTCATCAAGGGTCTTGAATTCATCTTCACCGGTGAGGCCGTCGCCGTCCTTGTCCTGCCAGGTACCAAAAGTTGCCCAGGTTTCATCGCCGGAGTCGAGCAGACCGTTGCCGTTGCTGTCGAAGGCCCGGAGTCCCTGGAGGTCGGTGGCGGCATCGGGCACATAGCCGACCAGGGAAATTTCATCGAAGTGCGTGACCCGGCGGTCTGCGTCATAATCATAGACGAGAAAGGCATCGTCGCTGCCGACCCACCCCGATACGTCGGGGCGGCCGTCGCCATTCCAGTCGAACCGCGGCTCCTCGCCAAGGGCCAGCAGTTCAACGCCGTCGCCGTCGAGATCGAGTACCACCGGGCTATACTGATAGGTATAGGTCCCCTTGCGGGTGGCCAGTTTGTCGAAATCGACAAAAATGGTGCCGGTGGCGCCGGCCCGATCTACCGCGGTGATGGTGAAGGTGGCAAAGTAGTCGACGGTCTCGTCCATATCATGGGTGCTGTAGCGGAAGCTGAACTCACCGCGATCGTTCTTCTGAATCAATCTGGCATTGGCATAATTGGTGCGCAACCGGCCGGCCGAGATGGCGGCAATGTCGCCCATCTCCACCCAGTTGTCCCCGCCGTTCTGGTCACGCACCTGAAAACTGAAATCACTCCACGGTCCCATACCTCCGATATTGACATGGAGCAGAATGGCATAGAGATTGGTGAACTGCGGGGCAAAATTGTGCTCGATGATTCGCGGGATGGTCAACCGGCTCGGCACCTCACCGCCGTTGCCATCGGAGACCACATAGTCGATAACCACCCGATCGGTGCCGATCGCCGGCTTGACCGCCAGGTTGCCGCCACTGATCGACACCTGCGCGTCGCCACGGACCACCCGGGGGCTGTGGATGGACAACCGGTCGCCATCCACGTCGTAATCGTTGCTGACGAGATCGGCGATACGGTAATAGTTCCAGATATATTCTTCTGCAGGGGAGCCGACATCCTCCTGGACCACCGGTAGATCGTTGACCCCGGCCACCCGGATGTGCGACTGAACCGTCGAGACGGCGCCGCAGGAATCGACGACGCGATAGGAAAAGGTGTCGGTACCGAAAAAATCCGGGTCCGGGCGATATGAAACGGCACCGGTGGACGGATCGTACGAAATGCTGCCATGGGTTGCCCCACCCAGGCCGGCGAAGGTAATGGCATCCTCCTCATAGGCCGAAGCCATCTCCACATCGGTGTCGTTGGCCAGCAACTGGGCGATGGTGAACTGAAAATCGTTGTCTTCAACGGCCCCGTCAATGGACTCAGGGGCCAGGATGGGCCGGTCGTTGACC
>JAUVWB010000007.1 GCA_030604345.1 Desulfofustis sp.
CGGGTCTTACCGAAGGACAAGGCCCCGCCTTTGCCGCCTTCCTGCATCTGGCGCATGAAAAAGATCCAGACCCCGATCAACAGGAGCATCGGGAACCAGGAGACGAAGATGGTCATGAACCAGTTTTCCTTCTGCGACTCCTTGACGCTGATATCCACTCCGGCGTCGCGCAGCATCGGGATCAGCTGATCGTCATTGGGCGGATAGACGGTGCGAAAGGGTTTGCCGTCCTGCAAGGTTCCGGAGATGGTGTCGCCGTCGATTCGTACGCGATTGATGGATTTGTTCTCGATGCGTGAGACGAATTCGGTATAGGAGAGCGATGACACGTTGCCCTGCGGTTTGTTGAACAGGTTGAAGAGCAGGATCATGGTCAGGCCGATTACCAGCCACATGCTCAAGTTCTTGTAAAACGTATTCAAAAATACCTCCCGGCGCCGTCACCAGAAGCTGCAGTGCGCCGCTCAAAAAGTGTTAGTGGTCGTCGAAACGATGGTTATGGCTGCCCCTACATTAAAACATCTGCGGGTAAAGTCGAGACTGCGCCACCCGTTATTCTAGTCATCAGGCAAACTTTTGTACAGGTTTTACCGCCACCGGCTTGTTCCTCATCTCTTTGAGCGCCTTGACGAAGGCGGCGGCACCGCTGATGGTGGTGGTATACGGAATGTGCAGGTCGATGGCAGCCCGGCGAATCCGGTAGCTGTCCTCGGTGGTCCTCCGTCCCAGAGAGGTATTGACGATCCAGGCAATGTCGTGATCCTGCACCTTGTCGAGGATATGCGGCCGGCCCTGGGATATTTTATTGATCCGTTGGCAGTCGATTCTGCTTTCCTGGAGAAAAAGAGCGGTGCCGTCGCTGGCGTAAATCGAGAAACCGAGTTCAATCAAGACCCTGGCGATGGACACAACGGCCGGTTTGTCGTCGTCACGAACCGATATGAAGACGTTGCCGGTGGTGGGCAGCGATGATCCGGCTGCCAATTGCGCCTTGCCCAGAGCCATGCCGAGATCGTCGTCGATGCCCATCACTTCACCGGTAGATTTCATCTCCGGCCCGAGTAGGGAATCGACTCCGGCGAAACGATCGAAGGGGAAGACCGCTTCCTTGACCGCCCAGTGTTTGATTCGTACCTCTGCGGTGACACCGAGTTCGGCCAGGGTCTTGCCGAGCATGACCTTGGTTGCCAGTTTGGCCAACGGCACGCCGGTCGCCTTGCTGACGAAGGGCACGGTTCTCGAGGCACGCGGATTGACCTCGAGCACATAGAGGGTGTTGTCCTTGACGGCAAACTGCACGTTCATCAGGCCGATGACGCCGAGCTCGGCGGCCATGGCTTTGGTGGCTGCCATGATCTCCTGCACCATCGACTCGGGCAGGGTATGGGGGGGCAGAACGCAGGCCGAGTCGCCGGAGTGGATCCCGGCTTCCTCGATATGCTCCATGATACCGCCGATGACCGTCTGATGGCCGTCGCTGATGGCATCCACATCGACTTCGACGGCATCTTCGAGAAACTGGTCGATCAGGATTGGGTGATCCGGGGCAATTTCAGCGATAGTACGCATGAATTCGCGGATGCCGTCGTCGTTGTAAACGATGCGCATGGCCCTGCCGCCGAGCACGTAGGATGGACGGACGACAACCGGATAACCGATGTGAGCGGCGGCTTGCAACGCCTCTTCAAGGGTCTGGACGGTATCGTTTTTCGGTTGCCGCAGGCCGAGCTTGCGCAGCAGCTGCTGGAACCGTTCGCGGTCTTCGGCCCGGTCGATGGCGTCGGGCGGGGTACCGATAATCTTGACCCCTGCCGCCTCCAGGGGAACCGCGAGATTGAGAGGGGTCTGGCCGCCGAATTGAACGATGATGCCGTCCGGTTGTTCCCGTTCGATGATGTTGAGCACGTCCTCCCGGGTGAGCGGTTCGAAGTAGAGCTTGTCGGACGTGTCATAGTCGGTGGAGACGGTCTCCGGATTGGAGTTGACCATGATTGATTCCACCCCCATCTCGCTCAGCGCAAACGAAGCATGGACGCAGCAGTAATCGAATTCGATGCCCTGACCGATCCGGTTCGGTCCGCCGCCGAGAATCATGATTTTCTTACGCGGGGTGCGAGACGCTTCGTTTTCCTGCTCGTAGGTGGAGTACTAGTAAGGGGTGTAGGATTCGAACTCGGCGCCGCAGGTGTCCACCAGCTTGTAAACCGGCAAAACTCCCAGCCGATGGCGCAGACCACGGATATCGTCTTCGGCGGTCTGGGTGAGAAAGGCCAGTTGCCGATCGGAAAAACCCTGCTGCTTGCAGGCGTGCAGAAAATCCCGGTCAAGTCCGCGGAAACCGCGTTCCGTGATAGACTTTTCGGTCTCGACGATCTGCTTGAGGTTGTTGATAAACCAGGGATCGATACCGGTCAGGGCGGAGATCCTGGTGGTCGACATGGATCGCTTCAAGGCTTCGTAAATATAGGAGACCCGCTTGGAACTGGGGGTCAGAAGACCGCTTTTCAGGTCCTCGTCATCCAGGTGGCTCAACACCTCCCTGCCGTCGCCGCCAAAACCGAAACGCCCGGTTTCCAGGGAGCGCATCCCCTTCTGGAAAGCCTCTTTGAAGGTTCGACCGATGGCCATGGTCTCACCGACCGATTTCATGGACGTGGTCAGGTAGTCGACGGCATCGGGAAACTTCTCGAACGTCCAGCGTGGGATCTTGACCACGCAGTAGTCGATGGTCGGCTCAAAAGAGGCGTAGGTCTCACGAGTGATGTCGTTGCGGATCTCGTCCAGGGTGTAGCCGACCGCGAGCTTGGCGGCGATCTTGGCGATGGGGAATCCGGTGGCCTTTGAGGCCAGCGCCGAGCTGCGCGATACCCGGGGGTTCATCTCGATGACCATCATCTCCCCATCCAGCGGGTTGACGGCGAACTGGACGTTGGAGCCGCCGGTCTCCACGCCGATCTCACGGATGATGGCAATGGCGGCGTCACGCATCTCCTGGTATTCGCGATCGGTCAGAGTCTGGGCCGGGGCGACGGTGATCGAGTCGCCGGTATGAACGCCCATCGGATCCATGTTCTCGATGGAACAGATGATGACCACGTTGTCGTTGCGGTCGCGCATCACCTCCAGCTCAAACTCCTTCCAGCCGAGCAGGCTTCGCTCGAGCATCAGTTCGCTGGTCATGGACAGGTCCAGGCCTTGTTTGCATAAGGTCTCGAGTTCCTGGCGGTTATAGGCGACACCGCCGCCGGTACCGCCGAGGGTGAAGCTCGGTCTGACGATCAGCGGGAAGCCGATGTCCTCGCCGGCCCGCATCGCCTCGTCGAGGGTATGAACGATGATCGACTCCGGGACCTTGAGGCCGATGGCCCGCATGGCGGCACGGAATTCCTCACGTCCTTCGGCCTTGCGGATAACCGAGATGTCGGCAGCGAGCATCTCCACCTGAAATTGCTCCAGGATCCCCAGTTCGGCTACCTTGATGGCCGTGTTCAGGGCGGTCTGGCCACCGAGCGTCGGCAACAGGGCGTCGGGGCGCTCCCGTTCGATAACCTTCGCCACCATCTCCGGGGTGATGGGTTCGATATAGGTGGCGTCGGCAAGACCGGGGTCGGTCATGATAGTGGCCGGGTTGGAGTTGATCAGCACCACCTCGTAGCCTTCCTCTTTCAGGGCCTTGACCGCCTGCGTGCCGGAATAGTCGAACTCGCAGGCCTGGCTGATGATGATGGGGCCGGAGCCGATGATCAGGATCTTCTTGATGTCTGTTCGTTTGGGCATGGTAGGTGTAACACGGATTGAAAAGAGAAGTCTGGCGGAACCGGTTGGTTTCGCTCCTGGCTCATAGGGGTCGGCGGTGCTCGTGCATCATGTCGATGAAGCGATCGAACAGGTAGAGCGAATCGTGGGGGCCGGGCGCATGTTCCGGGTGATATTGTACCGAGAAGGCCGGCCAGCGCTTGTGGCGCATCCCTTCGCAACTGTTGTCGTTGAGGTTGATATGTGTCAATTCCACCTCATCCGGGTCAAGCGTCGACATGTCGACGCAGAAGCCATGGTTCTGAGAGGTTATTTCCACCCTGCCGGTGAGCAGGTTCTTGACCGGCTGGTTGCCGCCGCGATGGCCGAATTTGAGCTTGTAGGTGGAACCGCCATAGGCCAGGCCGAGCATCTGGTGACCCAGGCAGATACCGAAAATCGGCAGGCGGCCGAGGAGTTGCCGCAGGGTCGAGACCACGCCCTCGACGCCGGCCGGGTCACCGGGGCCGTTGGACAGGAAGATGCCGTCCGGCTCCATGGCCATGATCGTGGCGGCGTCGGTGGTGGCCGGCACCACCTGGACCCGGCAACCTTTATCGGCCAGGATGCGGATCTGGTTGTATTTGATGCCGAAATCGAAAAGGACCACCTTCAGCCCGTCGGCAGGACCTGCGGTCGTGCTGAAACTGCCGCCGGGTACCGGGTGGTTTTCGGCCCAGCCGTATGGGGTGCTGCAACTGACCAGCCGGACCATATCCTGGCCGATCAGGCCGGACCAGTTTTTCGCCTTCTCGACCAGTATCACCGCATCCAAATCCTCGGTGGAGACGATGCCCTTCATCGCCCCTTTGGTGCGGATGTGGCGGACCAGGGCCCTGGTGTCGAAACCTTCGACGCCTAGCACACCATAGGCCTGGAGGAATTCGGCCAGACTCTGCCGGGAGCGGAAATTGCTCGGCAGACGCTGGTACTCTTTGACCAGAAAGGCCTTCGGGTGAACGGCGGCCGATTCCATATCTTCCGGGTTGATGCCGTAGGTGCCGATCAGCGGGTAGGTCATAACCACCAGTTGGCCGGTGTAGGAGGGATCGGTCAAGACCTCCTGGTAGCCGCTCATGGAGGTGTTGAAGACGATTTCGCCGACCGCCTCGCCGGGGCCGGTAAACGACTGCCCTTCGAAGACGGTCCCATCTTCAAGGGCGATGACTGCTTTCATAGGAACTTCCTTCTGCACGGGTGGTCCGGAACCACATCAGTATTATTGCAGTTGCTGTCGAGGGGAAAACGGTCGGCGACTCACTGGAGCGGGTGGCGCAGCGTTATCTGCAGAGCCGTTTAGTAAAGATAAAACGCCAACATATAACTCGGAAAAGCGCATGTCGTCAAGAGTAATCGGTGGTGGCCGGGAGGGGTCGGATCACCGCCACCGGCAGTGTCGGGGCTCTGCCGCCGGCTGGTGAAAAGTACGCATCGTTTACGAGCCTGTGTTGTGTTTGCCAGGACAACGTGGTAAAGCAAGGGGCCATGGAACAGAAACCATCAGCCAGTGCTCGGCAGGCCGAGGATCGTATCGAGCCGAACGAGGGTATCGACATGCAGCACGTCGTCGTGGAAGAATTGTCCATTGCGGCCTTCCGTGCTGAAAAGGGACAGGCCTGGTGCATACTCGGCGGAACCAGGTCCGGGATCGACCACTTCGTGTCATTGCTTGCCGGCGAGGAGGAAGTGCTGCAGGCCGGGCGACTGGTCCTGCCGGAGCAACTGGCCGTTGTCAGTTTTCGCGGTCAGCAGGCATTGTTCGAAGAAGAGGTGCGGCGGGACGAGTCCGATTTTCTGGATTGCGTCGATCCCGGTACCCCGGCCCACACCTTTCTTCAACCGGGGCCGCGAACCGACCAACTGGTACGGACCTTTCGTTTGGACCACGTCCTGGATCGGGGCTACCGCCAACTCAGTTCCGGCGAAAGCCGTAAGCTGCTGCTGCTTTCGGCGATCACCAGGGGGGCGCAGTACCTCCTGGTGGAAAACCCTTACGATGGCCTCGATGTCAAGTCCTGTCAGGATTTTGACCACATCATGGCTGAGCTGCTGCAACAGGGATTCACCCTTATGCTGGTCCTGGCCAACCGGGTCGATATCCCGCCCTGGTGTACCCACCTGGCAGTCATCGATGCCGGGACCATGGTCCGCACCGGCCCACGAGACGAGGTGCTGGCGGCCTTGGACCAGGCCGAGTCGGCGGGGAGTTGGGAGCATCTGCTGAACGGGGAGCAGGCGTCGCCGGAGACGGCTCCCGAGGTACTGGTCAGGATGGTGACCGGCCATGCCCGCTACGGTGACCGGGAAATCTTTTCCGGTCTCGATTTCCAGGTCGATCGCGGCCAGCATACCTTGATCACCGGGCCGAACGGCGCCGGAAAATCGACCCTGCTGGCGGTGATCAGCGGCGACCATCCCGACTGTTACACCAACGAATTATACCTGTTCGGCATCCGCCGCGGCAGCGGAGAATCGATCTGGCAGTTGAAACGGCAGATGGGTATTGTCAGCCCGGCCTTACACCGGGAACATTATCTGCCGGGAAGCGCCCTGCAGGTAATCGTTTCCGGGTTCTTCGACTCCATTGGCCTCTATAACAAGCCGACGCGGCAGCAGCAGCAGCAGGCCCGCTCGTGGCTGGCCGAGATCGGCTTGAGCGACCGGGAGAAGATACCGTTCAGGCGACTTGGGTATGGCGAACAGCGGTTGATCCTGATCGCCCGGGCCTTGATCAAGCTCCCCAAGCTGCTGGTGCTCGACGAGCCAACCCATGGCCTGGATGATCGTTACCGGGCCAGTCTGCTTGATTTTCTGGAGACCATTGCCGCTCGGCAGATCAGCACCATTCTCTACGTCAGCCATCGCCGGGATGAGTATCGCCCCTTTTTCCAACAGCACGTGGAGCTTGGTTGACCGCTGTCGCGAGTGGCGGGACTGTCTCTCGCGACGACGGTCAACAGCTGCTGGGTGCTATCAAGAAAAGCTTTCTGCGAACAATTGTTCGATGGCGGCGCGGCCAGCATCGCTCAGATAGCGAGTGCCGGAGCCGACGAACGTGTCGTACTTGATCAGGGGATGGTCTTCCTGCCAGCTGCCCCCTTTCCAGGTGAACCATTTTTCCTGGGGTTGGTCGAAGACATGCAGCGGCCGGTTGAAAATCTTGGCCAATTGTACCGCCCAACCGGTCCCGCCCTTGACCGAGCCGTCTTCTTGGATCGAGCCGACGACGAATATCTGGTGGCCGCTGTTGACCATGTGGAAGATGGCTTGCAGGACCTTACGGATCTTGTCGGTCTCGTAATAGGTACGGTGCATCATCCGGGAGGCGAGTTCCATGCTGATATCACCGCGCTCCAACTCCTCCTCGGTCAGCACTCGGATATTTTTCTCCCGGGACAGCTTGTGCCCCTCGAAGGTGTAGATGACCTCGTTGACGTTGTATTTTTCGGCGGTTTCACCGAAAACGGTCTCGGCTCCTTTCAGGCCGCCGCTGTAGAGTGTGCAGTTTTTCGGGTTCATGGGGTGTTCCTTGGTATAGGTTTCAAAAGCTGGATCCTTGCTGTTCGATTCTATAATACAGATGGCGAGAAAGGCAACCGCACCTGCCCCTCTTTTGCGGTTTCCTATTTTTCTCCGCAGAGATAGACCCGCCATGGTGCCGGATACCCTTCAACCGTTCGGGAAGGGTCGGCTGGATCGATAAAATCCTGGTAAGATTCAAAAATCATCCAGTCGGTGCGTCGCTGTTCGCTGCTGCTCATGCGGTGGGCGTCGAACAGTTCGACTCCGGCAAAGCCGGCACGATGCAACCAGTTGCGCAGACAGGCGCCGGTGGGTACGAAATAGGTACCGGGGACTTTGGCGTAGGTCCGTTCCGGAAACAGCGCCACTGGGTCTTCACCAGGGATGGCCTGGGATTCGACAATCAGCCTGCCGCCGGGCTTGAGGGCGGTGTGGATATCGCGCAGGACCTCGATCGGTGAGGGGCGGTGGTAAATGACGCCCATCAGCAGGACCACGTCGAATGTCTCCGGAAACAGGCTGATCTGTTCGACGCCGAGCAGGTCGACGGCCAGTTCGTCGCACCCGGCCATGGCGTTGAGCGCTTGAAAGCAGTAATAATGCTGCACGGATGGTTCAAACCCGAGGACCAACCGGGGACGGTGCGGCACCGTCCGGAAGAGGTAATAGCCGTTGTTGCAGCCGATATCGGCCACCGTCTTGCCGCTCAGTTCGGGCAGGCGGGCCAGAACCCGCCGCCACTTGCGTTCGCTGCGCCACTCGGCATCGATGTCGATACCGAATACCGAGAAGGGACCCTTTCGCCAGGGCATGAAAGACCTGAGATCCGCCTCGATGGCGGTCCTCGCCGCGGTATCGATTTCGTCGGGACTGCCGATCAGCACCGTGTCGCCGGTGCAGTCAACGGTCTCGGCCCGATACCGGCGCAGTGACTCGAACGGGCGGCGGTAGCGGAGAAAGCCTTTTTTGGGTTGTCGCACCCAGTCATGGCGCTGGTTGCGAATCTTTTCGATGTCCGCTCGGCGAACGGTATCCGGTAAAAGATCAAGATAGTGCATGGTGGAAAACGAACGTCAACTCGGCTTGCAGGCGATGAATGAAGAAAAATTGAACCATTGGAAGAAGGGGGTGACCGGAGTGAAACCTACATCTTGCAGCAGCGAGATGTTTTCTTCGATGCTGAAGGGTATCAGGATGTTTTCCAGCGCCTCGCGTTTCCGGGCGATCTCCAACTCCGAATAACCCCGTTCCCGCTTGAAATCATGATAGATATCGATGAAGCCGCGATTGAGAGCACTTTCCGGGAGGACCGTCTTCTCGCTGACGATCAGTACCCCGCCCGGTCGCAGGTTGGTGAACAGCGTGTCGATCAAGGCCGGTCGCCGGATCGGTCGGATGAACTGCAGGGTGTAGTTGCAGATGAAGGCCCCGGTGCCGGGACGCTGCAAGCGGGTGATGTCCTCGAGGATGAAGTGCATCTGCTTGTCCCGATCGAATAGGGCCGCCTTGCAACGGGCCTTTTCCAGCATCGCCGGTGAATTGTCGATGCCTACCAGATGGAGTTCCTGGCCTTCCAGCAGGCGGGCCAACTGCAGCAGCGAGGAGCCGGTGGAACAGCCGAGATCGCAGATCGTATCACCCGGCTGCAGGTACCGCTTGAGCAGGCGGGCGGTGGCCTTGATCACCTCCTGATAGAACGGGATCGAACGGTCGAGCATATCGTCGAAGACCTCGACGACACGCTCGCTGAAGGCGAAATCCTCGGGGACGGTATCGGTCTGGTAGAGCCGGTCCGGTGGCGACGGTGGGGTGACGGACATGAGTGCGACTATTTACGGTACCAGCTGCCGTCGGCCCGGCGAAACCAGTGGCCGGGGCTAGCCTTTTCGGCGATCTGCTTGGCTCGCCGTTGACCGACCAAGGCGGCGTCGACGCCCTGCTGTTTGGCGATTTGGCTGTAAACGGCCCGACGGTCGTTGTTTTCCTCCTGCACCAGTTGCTGCTCGGGGCGCTGGTCGGTGCGGTAGGCCAGGTATCCGTGCGCATCTTCACCGATGAGGCCTTGATTCTTGAGCGCGATAATGGAATCCAGTCGGGCTTTCATTCGTTCCTGGATGGAGGCGGCCGAACCATCGGGCGGTGCCGCGAGAAGACCGAAAAGGATGAGACCGATCATAAGGGGAGCGGAGAATGGGGTACGCATGAAAACCTCCTCGAAACTATCCTCAGGGTGATTGAACGTCCTGTGCCGCCTCGTCGATGTCTCCGAAAAAGTCATCGAGAGCCCGGTCGACTTTGACGTTGACGTCGATGGTGATGTGGATCGGTTTGATCTCCACCGGCTTGACTTCAACTTCGTGCCTGGTGCAGGAGACCGACACGCCAAAAGCCATCAGGAGACAGAAAAGCAGACAGTGGAGTCTTCGGTTCATCCTAGCGGTTTCCCATGATTGTTTTGACGTTGTGCCCGACGTGCAGCAGCTCGTTGAGGGGCAGACGCACGTTGATGTCGAGGCGGACCGGATACTGCAGGCTGCCCTGCTGCGACTCGACAAGGGCCCCGTCCTTGAACGAGAAAGGCAGCGGCGTGCTCGGTTGGCCGTCGAGTTCCAGGGCCATGAGCAATTCGTCGGCCGAGCTGCTGAGGGTCACCTTTGTCCAATTGTAGGCGAAGTCTTCCAGGGCCCTCAGGGAATAATTCAGCGAGCCGGTCTGTGAGACGGCGCCGATTCCCTGGCGGAGCAGCTCAGTGCTGGTGAAGCGCACTATACCACCTGTCCCGGGGGTGGAAAACAGAAAACCATCGTCAAAAAAGAGTCGCCGATCGGCCCAGCGTAACGGCAGTTTTCCGTTGAGCGTTCCCTCCCCTTCGGTCTGCTGAAAGCCAAACTGGTTGAGCAATTCGGCGAAATTGAGCCGGCTGGCGTAAAGGACGGTATCCACCTCCGGTTTTTGTGAAGAGAGGCGCACGCTCCCCGATTCCACCGTTCCCCGGCACCAGTCGGCGCGGCTTTTTTCGATGAAGATGGTGGTTGGATCCTCCACCCGGAAAGCGATAGTGGCATCACTGAAGTGGAGGGTACCGATATCGACCGAAGCGGCGCGGCAGATTTGGCTCGGTGCCGATACCAGGAGGGGCAGGCGCGGCAGATGGAGGGAGCAGGCCATGCCGCTGACGGCGAGCCCCCGCTCGGGGACGAGTGCGGTGCCGTCGAAGAGTTCGAATTCAGCCGCTCCGTTGAACCGATTGCCGACAAACTCCAGCTGTCCCTTGCTGGCCAGGCGGCCTTGAAAGGAGGAATCGCCGGGGAGCCAGTCGCGAGCGGGGAGGTTCGCGCTATCGATAAGGGTGGCGGGGAGTAGCCAGTCGAGTTGTAGAAGGTGCTCTTCGAAACGGTAATGGGTGGAAAAGCTCAGCTCAGGATGCGGGAAGAAGCGGGCGCGCACCCTGCCGGTACAGCCGATCACCCCTTCGCCGCGGCTTATCTCACCGAACAGATCGGCCCAGGAGGCGCCGCGGAAAAACAGCGACGCAGCCGCGATCGACCCGGCCGCGTCTGGTTGCGGTTCATCGTTCGAGCTGAGCGGCAAAACGACGGCCAAGTCTTCCACGCCCGCCTGCCCATCAGCCAGGAGTACCTGCTTGACGGTACCGGAAAGTTGTGCGTTTGATCCGGTCGGGCCGGAATCAAAGTTCACTGCGGCATGCAACTGGCTAGCGGCAACGGAGGTGGCGGGCAGGGTGAGTTCCAGCTTCGGTACGGTGAGGGAGACGGCAGCGTCGAAGTGGTTGCTCTGTCCGTTCAGCCGTGCCCCGAGCGAGACAACCGGCCCAGCCGCAATCCGGGGTATCCCTCGGTACTCCAGCAGGAGCAGCGGAGCGGTCGTTTGCCCGTCGATCTCAAGGCGCCACCTGCCATCGCCGCCGATCAGGGCCTGATAGGCGAAACCCAGCGGAACTTCCAGGTCTGTGGAAGAGACCGTCAGATTGACGGTCCCGGTACCGCTCAGAAGGTGCCGTTGCCATGACAGGCGGCCGCGGACAGCTGCCTCGATACGCCATGGCGGGGCAATCAACGCAACGGGATCCACGGCAACCTGCAGGTCGTGCGGCGGGCCGACGACACGCCAGCGGATTTCTCCGGTTGCATCGGTTCCCTGCAAGGATAAGGGCGCCGTGGCAAGGGCAGGTTGATGCAGGGTCGTCTGTATATCGATCTGCCGAATGTCTCGGTAGTCTGTTGAGGTGACCAGATGGGCCGAAAGGGTTGCCCGACCCAGGGGTGAGTCGCGCAGTGGGGCCGGCAATCGGCCCAAGAGCGGCCTCGCGTCCAGATCTTCCAGGAGCAGGGAGATATCGACGGTATCGGGACCAGCTTCCACGCTGATGGTGCCGCTGGCGGAAAAAAGATCGGAGAAGTCCACGGTACCGTCTGCGTTCTGCAGCCGAAAGCCATCTGTTCCCTGCCGCTGGAATAAGAGGTGCAAATCGGTGGAAACAGACAAACGGTGGGCCTGCCCGGTCTCGTCATGGAGAATCAGGCTGCAGTCGCTCAGGTGCAGCCGGTCGATGGCGAAGGGTGCCAGTGCCGCCGACAATACCGATGGATTGGCCTGATCGCCTTGGTTGGGCCAGCCGTGCAGCCGGTAGCGGCCGTTGTGCTGCTGAAGATGAATGACGGCCTGCTCGAAATGCAGAGTCCCGCCTTTTTTGCCGATCAGATCAAACGGCGCATAGGAGAGGGTGATGCGGGGAAGACTGAGAATCGTCTGTTGCTCGTTTTGCAGCGCCAGCGAACCGCTGACAGAGAACAGCCCGAAGCTGCACAAGCTTGCCGCCGCCCGATCGACCGGCAGCCTGCTCAACAGGTGCGGCAGCAGCACCTTGTTGGTCAGCAGCGGGATCAGCAGGAAGACCAGCAATCCACCAATCACCACCAGGGAAAGGGCGTGTATCGAATAATGAAGGATAGCTCGCATGCGCATGGGATAGAAAAAAGGCTCATCCGACTCACGCCTATGCGTCTATAACCGGGGAAGTGCTACCCTTCGCCGGTTTTTTGCTCGTAGCTCTCACCAGTACGATATCATCCGGATGAACCGAAACAATGGCTCTGGCATGCGTGGTGTCGGACAACCAAGACAACACCTCCTCTGTCAAGGTAAATGACGGAAGGACAAAAGCCCAGAGAAAAGTGGGGCCACCGACCGCGGACGCCGTTCGGAAGGAGTGGAAAATTACCTTGCCATCGGGTAGATATGAAAGTAAATAGCAAATCTTTCTGCGGAGTGTGCCATGGAAACGCGGAATCATCAACCGGGACGACGGCCCGGTCGGCTCGAGCAGGTAGCCCGAGTAGCCCTCTGTGTGTGTCTTCTCCTGGCTTGTGGTTACGGGATCAAACGGTTTGCCGAAGCGCCCGATATCGTCGGTTTGCTCAATCCCGGGGTCGAACCGACTGCTCGGGTCGAAGCCGAGGGCAAGCATCTGGTGCTCAGTGATTACCGTTTCGACCTGCACCAACCCGGGTCGATGACTCAGGCCGAGTTTACCCTGGTCAATAACGGTTCCAGACCGGTTCGCGACGTAACCATTTTCTGCGATTTCTATGATCGGTCCGGGGAAAAGCGTGGCGGTGGCCGATGGATCGTCTACGACACGATCGATCCGTTGCATGAAGAACACTACACACTGCAGGAAAAGCGGTACATCTCCCATGTGATCGACGCACCGTCAACCATCTGTCGGATTGTCGACGTTCACTCGGGCGGACCGCAGCTAGCCGGGCACCAAACGGGAAAACACCACTGACGTGCTTTGTCGACCGAAGGTCCGACAGCTGCCGCTTAATCATTCAGCCAGTATGAAATGTGATGACTCACGAAATCGATTTTGACGATATCATTGCCAAGTATCGCTCGGATCCCTACAAATACATCGAAGTCTGCGCTCCGCACACCGGGGTGGTGGCCTTTCGCGTGGGTAAAGGAACGGCGGTGGAGGCGGCGAGCGGGGAATGGCTCCATATTCCCGGCACCAGGCTGTTCGAGATAACCCGCGAGAACAATTGCAAGCCGATCTTCAGCCCGATCGCCGGTATCGTCTCCGAGCTGCGCGCCGATCTCGAGGGACGTTTCGTCGAGGCCGGTGAGCCTTTGATGACCATCCGTCATCCCCTGAAGAAAAAGGATATAATCGAAAACATCCTGAAGGATGTCCTGTATCTCTTCCGTGCCCCGGAAAAGGCCAAATATTTCTTTGCGTTGGATATCCAGACCCGCATTGACAAGAAAGGCGCCCGTTCGGTCACCATCAAGCCGGGTGACGAAATCCTCACCATGTCCCTGATGAAAAGGGATACACCGGTCTATTATGCCGGTGAAGAAGGGGTGATCCATTCCGTGTATTTCGAACCAGGATTGTCGGTGGCGCAGGGGGAACCGCTTATCGGCATCTGCAGTGCCGAGAAACTGCCGTTGATCCAGAAGGTCATAACCCGGGTCAAGGCCGAATGGGACAATATCTGAAAGGTCTTTGCCGCGCCGTCGGGACCAGACCCTGCTGCTGACTTCCATCCCTGACCTTGATCATCATGGCGTCGTTTGACCTTGTGAGTGCGGCCCGGCTCAAAACCCACATCGACGCAGTCGAATTGCCGTTACGACGCAGCGGCGCTCACGCCGAATACGCCGCCGAGATCCTCCGCTACGGTGCTTTCATCGGCTCCGAGGTGCATTGCCATGCCTCGCTCGACCGGACGATGGTTCGAGCCCGTCGAGAAATCGGGCAGATGGAGGAGGCGGGTCGTTCCATCCGTTCCGGGACCACCATCATCGCCGCTTCCCTGACCGGCT
This sequence comes from Desulfofustis sp., assembly GCA_030604345.1. Next base: position 14,173 of record JAUVWB010000007.1, read on the forward strand.
CGAAGGGGAGATTTACCCGTCACTGGCACGCTCCGCCGGGTGGCTTGTGGGGGACGGTGATCCTGGTCAACACCCTGTTGCCCCGTTTCCGCAATCTCCTGCCGCAGGCGGTCGGCGTTGCCTGCTGCGAAGCCGTCCACCGTTACGGCGTGCCGGCCACCATCCGCTGGATCAACGACGTTCTGGTCGACGGACGCAAGATTGCCGGGTTTCTCTGTGAAAGCTTCATCGGCGAGCGCTCGGGAGAGGAGTATTGTCTGCTCGGTTTCGGCATCAACGTCAACAACGAACAGTTTCCGCACGAACTGCGAGACAGTGCCGCTTCAGTGAGCATGCTGGTCGGCAGATCTGTTGATCTCACTCGGTTCGCCTGTGATTTTCTCGCGGCGCTTGCCTTCCAGGTTGGCCACCTCCATCATCACGAGGCGCGTGTGTTACGCCAGGAAACGGAGGAGTACCCCCATCCCTTGCTGCTGCTGTGGCGGGAGTTGAGCGACTCCATCGGGCGCCCGGTGATCTATGGCTTCGATGTCGTCGCTCAGCCGCAGTACCGGGCCCATACGGTTGGGGTGACGAATGACGGCGGCCTGTGCCTGCGGCTTGAAGACGGCCGCGAGATTGTCGAGTACAGCGGAGAAATCCGCTACCTGTGATGCTTGATACCGGCGGTTATGGTGGAGGCAGCCATTTCCAGGAATGGATCTCCCGTTGAAAAAGATGTCTGCCATAGCGATGCAGGCAGTCCAGTGTCTCCTGGAGGACGGTGCCCGACAACTTGCAGCGGTTCAGCCGGGCCGGCGATTGTTGTTGGGCCAGAGTCATGGTGCGAATAGCCCCGGCGGATAGGTTGATGCCGCTGCGGTCTTCGTCGTGCCGACAGGAGGGGCAGGTGAGCCCGCCGGTGAGTGGAGTAAACCGGCCGGAATGATTTTCCAGCCAGGGAGTTCCGCACCGCTGGCAACGGGAGAGATCAGGACGATACCCGACGTAGTCCAAAAGCTTGACGAGAAACAGCGCGATCACCGGGCGAGGTTCTCTGCTCTGGTCGAGCGAATGAAGCGCCCAGAGCAGCAATTGAAAGAGGTTGTCGTCCTGCAGTTTTTCGCTGCTGGCCAACAGGATCAACTCCCGGATTATCGAGGCCGAGCGATAACCGTTGAGGTCGGTTCTCAGGCCGATGAAGCCGTTGAGCAATTCGGCCTCAAGAATGACCGGCAGTCTTCCCGGGGCCGACTGCGTGTAGGTGATCTGGAGAAAGGAGAACAGTTCGAGCTTGTTGACAAACCGCTTTTTGCTGCGATGCGCACCTTTGGCGATGACCGTCAATCTTCCCAGGTCTCGGCAGAACAGGGTGATGATCTTGTCCGATTCACCGTAATCGTGGCTGTCCACCACCACTGCCGGCACCTCGGAATGCAGCCGCGACATTGGTTAATCGAGCAAATACTCCGGGATGGTGAGCGATATGGTGCCGTCGCTGGCTGGTGGCAAGGGGAGGGCGATGCCGTTGAGAAAGAGTCGTACGGCCGCTGCCGGAGGCATTTCCAAGGTGATGGACTCGCTGGCCTGCCAGGTCTTGATGGTACCACCCGCAAGAGTAACCGTCTCCGGCGGATTTTCGTCAACGGTGATGGACATCGAGGTGGTGTCGATGAACTCGACCACGAGCAGATAACGGTATCCGTCGGCCACCGGCTGTTGTGTCTCCGGCGGCGGCAGCGGTTCGGGAATCGGTGCGGCCGGCTCGCTCGAGATGCTCGGCGGCGGGGACACCTGGCTTTGTCCCTGGGCGGCCGGCTGCTGAGCCTGGTCGGCGGGTGGTGACTGCTGCGCCGGCGGATCCTGAAATCCGCGTAGCCATTTGCTTGCCTGGCTGGCCGGGTTATACCCCGTGTACCAACTGAGTGCGGCGAGTACGGCGAGCAGGAGCAACAGCCCGATACCGAGATAGGTACCGAAAGAGTGGGATGGCGGTGAGGCC
>JAUVWB010000160.1 GCA_030604345.1 Desulfofustis sp.
CGGTTTTACACTCCGGGATGAGGAGGATACCCTGACCAAACAGGGCAAGGTCGCTCTTTCAAAGAAATTCCAGGTGATCGGTTCCCGCATGGACGCCATGGGAATGTGCAACTTCGTGCGCTATTCCGTGCGCAACGATATGACGCCGCTGTTTGATCTCATTCAAGCCAGGTTCGGGGTGGAGATCAGTGCCACACAGTTTGACGATCTGGTCAAGAAGACACTGCGCATAGAGCATCAATTCAACACCGATGCCGGCATCACCATTGCGGACCATCGCTTTGCCGAGACCTTTTATGTGGAAAAACAGCCTGAAACGGGAGAAGTCATCGATTTCACCGACGAGGAGACGACTCAGGCAATGCAATGGTGACGGTAGTTTTCAAGCTTTCGGACATCGGCACGGTCTCGCTGCACCTTGAGGAGCCCGTGCCGTTTTCCCGGGTGCTGCAACTGTGCGCGCATAAAACAGACGCCGCTATCGGCGGCGTTATTGCCGTACGCAATGGGCGGGTGCTTTCCCGGGAAGACCTGGTCGGTGTTGATGACCGGATCGATGTCTTTCCGGCTATTTCCGGCGGTTGATTGGTTGCAAACGGGTACCTGGGCGTTCATGCGACGGTAGCGACCGCACAGTCACGGGGAACCGCGTTCATTCTCAATTATCATCTCAGCGTAATCCGACAACAAGCAGAAACACATTTCTCTTCGGCAAGAGCGGCACACTACCGTGTGCCGCTCTTGCCGTCAGTGGCTCAAGGTGCGTGCGCCGGTAGAGGTGACAAAAGGAAAATGATTACTTATAATAACAATAGATTAACCGTTATCGGCGGCTGGATTGAACCGTTCAAATGGTGTAGGTAGAGGAAAGACAACTAACGGATAAATGCATCAGGGAGGCTCGTATGAATTCACTCAATAACGCCGTCATCGAAACCCCGTATCCTACGAACGAACCCGTCCTCGATTATGCACCAGGAACCGAGGCACGTCGGAAGCTGAAGGAAGCGCTCGAGGAGATGGCGGGGAAACGAATCGAGATTCCTCTGGTCATCGGTGGCGAGCGAATCACCACCGGTGATATGGGGCAGGTGGTTATGCCGCATGACCATGGCCATGTGCTTGCCGATTATCATAAAGCTTCGGAACGTGAGGCCCGCCTGGCCATAGAAGCGGCTTTGGCGGCCCGGAAGACTTGGCAGTCGATGCGTTGGGAGGAGCGCTGCGCAATATTTCTGAAGGCGGCCGAATTGCTGGCGCGGAAATATCGTTATCTGATCAATGCCGGTTCCATGCTGTCAACTTCCAAAAATGCTTTTCAGGCGGAGATCGATGCCGCCTGTGAACTGATTGATTTTCTGCGTTTCAACGTCCATTTTGCCGAACGGATATATCGTGAGCAACCGCGCTCGGCGCCCGGGGTATGGAACTATCTCCAGCACCGCCCGCTGGAGGGATTCGTGTTGGCCGTGACGCCGTTCAACTTTACCGCCATTGCCGGGAATCTGCCCAGTGCACCGGCAATAATGGGAAATACCGTCGTCTGGAAGCCGGCTTCGTCCTGCGTGTATACCCCGTACCTGTTCATGCAGATCCTGGAAGAGGCTGGACTGCCGGCCGGCGTCATCAACTTTCTCCCCGGACCGGGCCGTTTGGTCGGGGCGGTGTGCCTCAAGGATCACGACCTTGCCGGCGTTCATTTCACCGGTTCGACGGCAGTGTTCCAACAGATGTGGAGGACCATCGGTGAACACATCGCGACGTACAAGTCCTATCCGCGCATCGTCGGGGAGACGGGAGGGAAAGATTTTGTCGTGGTCCACCAGGATGCCGACGTTGACCAAGTGGTCACCGCATTGGTGCGAGGGGCCTTTGAATACCAGGGGCAGAAATGCTCGGCGGTGAGCAGGGCGTACATCCCGCAGAGTTTGTGGAAACACATACGTTCCGGGCTGGAACGGGAGCTTGCTTCTCTTTCAGTGGGCCCCCCACAGGATTTTCGAAATTTCGTCAATGCGGTGATCGATCGGCAGGCGTTTACCTCCATAACCAGGTTTATCGATCAGGCCCGGCAGGACAACACCAGCGAAATCATCATCGGCGGCGGTTCTGACGACCGGACCGGCTATTTCATCGAACCGACGGTCATTGTTACCAAAGACCCGAAGTCCCGGACGATGGTCGAGGAGATCTTCGGTCCGGTGCTGACCATCTACGTCTATGAAGATGACGCCTATCTGGAAACGCTTGAGATATGTGACAAAACATCGAAATACGCGCTGACCGGGGCGGTTTTTTCCAGGAACAGAGCGGCAATCTCTCTGGCCTTGGCCAAACTCGAGCAGGCGGCGGGTAACTTTTATATCAATGACAAACCGACCGGTGCTGTGGTCGGCCAGCAACCCTTTGGCGGAGGGAGGGCCTCCGGTACCAACGACAAGGCCGGTTTCTATACCAACCTGCTCAGGTGGGTCTCCCCCCGAACGGTAAAGGAAACGTTTCTACCGCCGACAACTCCGGGTTATCCGTTTCTTGAGCAAGAATAACCATCGGTCCGGTCGCTTCGGCTGAGTCTTGGGAAAGAGGAAGATGGTCTTCCCCTTGCCGGGGGACGTGATTGATGTGGGGGGGACCAGTCAGTGCTCGCTGCCGGCGGCAGCTGGCGCGTTAGATATCGGGATTACGGCGCTTCTTCTGTTCCATGTAGGCGCTGAACCTCCTCACATGATGGATGGCGAGGCGCTTGGCCTTTTCCGCCTCCCCGGCGACGACAGCAGCAACGATCGAGTTGAGGTCCTGAAAATTTTCTTCCAGTTCCTCTTCGCCGATGATGAGGAGCTTATCGTAATAACGATGAATGTTCTCATGGATCGAGTGATGGATAAAGCGATACAGAGGGTTTCCGGCGATGCAGGCCAACTCGATGTGAATTTTTTCATCCATCTGGACGAAGTTGTCCCAGTCCCGCAAGCCCTTTTCCCGGCAACGGGCAGCCTGGGTAATGAGCTTCGCTAATTTTTTTTTGTCTGCTGCGGTCGCTCGCAAGGCGGCGAGTTCGGCGACTGCCCCTTCCACCCCTTCGCGAAACTCGGCGAGATGCTGGAGCGAGACGGCCTGGGAACGGATGAGGATAGCCAGATTTTCCGCCATCAATTCGGCGTTGGCATCTTTGACATAGGCGCCGCCGCTCATCCCGAGTCGTATCTCGATGAGACTTTTTTGCTCAAGTATCCGTAGCGCTTCCCGCAGGGTGCCTCTGCTCGCCTGAAACATCTCACATAACTCCCGTTCAGGCGGCAGTTTGTCACCGGGGACGAGTTGGCCGTCGAGTATGGCTGTCTGAATCTGATCAACCACGTCCTGGTAGATTCTGGTTTGTTTTGCCTTGTGAAATAACGTGCCCATAGAGATGCCTTGGTACCGACTGAGAACAAGTGTAAAATGGTCAAACCATTCTACACTATATGCGGTTCCTGAAAATCAGGCAAGTCTTCAGTGTGGGGGGATCTTTTCGGTCATTGCCGCTAGGCACAACGAGTTCGCGATCTCAATTCATCAGTGATTCTCTTTGAAGCGGGAGTGGCCGAGAGTCCGCCGAGGGCGGTGCAGCGGAGCTCGTGGGGCAGAGAACGGCCCACCTGGTCCATGGCTGTGATGACCTCGTCGAAAGGAATGACCGGGTCGAACCCGGAAAGGGCCAGGTTGGCGCAGGAAACACCATTGCTGGCTGCCAGGATGTTTTTTCCCAGGCAGGGCACCTCGACCCGATTGGCCACCGGGTCGCAGACCATTCCGAATATGTTCTGCAGAGCGAGGGAGGCGGCCGCGAGACAGGTGTGACAGGATCCTCCCATCATGGAGACCAGCGCCGCTGCAATCATTCCGGAAGCGACCCCGCATTCTGCCTGGCAACCGCACACTTCCGCCGAAAAAGTGGAGGCAGTGGCAACGAGAACCCCGATAATGCCGGCGGCGAGTAGTCCGCGTGCTCGTGCTTCGAGATTCAGGCCGTAACCATCAGCGATGGCGATGAGTGTTCCGGGAAGAGCCCCGCACGACCCGGCGGTGGGTGCCGCCACGATGACTCCCATGGAGCTTTTGACTTCCATCAGGGCGGCGACATTGGGAATCGCCGTGTCCAGGATGCCCAGGTTAAGCAGTTTGCCTTGCCGGCTCGAAGTAAGATATCTTCCTGATTGGGCGCCGAGTATCCTGTCGTTGAACGTTGTCCCCGCCAGCCCGCTTTTGATCGAATTTTCCATGAGGGTGACAAGCCCGGAGGCCATCGCCATGATATCGGCGTGATCACGTGCCCCTCGCGCGCTTTCGTAGACCACAGCAAGGTCGGCAAGATCAGTGCTGCCGGTTGCTCTGGCGAAGCGTTCCAACTCGGCTCCGTTGGTGAACGGCAGTGTCAGCTGCGGCGGGGTGAGTACCGGTAGTACCGGAGACAGGCGTCTTACTGCCTGCACGGTAGGGTCGATGAGGAGCAGGTCAATCAGTTCTTCGGCGAACGGGTTGGAGCTGGTTACAAAAATAATCAAGGAACCTTCGCTTCCAGTTACCGTAGACTGGACCAGCCTGCTGGTGAGCAGGTCGATCAGGGGAGGCTGAGCGCCTCGGGTCCAGATCACCAGTCCGTAACGGTCACCAAAAAAGGAGACGGCCAGATCATCGATTTTGATTACCTCAATGATTCCGCCCCCGGTCGAAAGTGCGGTCAGGCGATGTTCTTCGCCGTCTTTCTGGAGGGTCAGATTATAGGTGTTGGGGTGCGGGTCCTGGTAATGACCAGTAAAATACTGTAGCTCCAGGTGCGCCTTGCGCAGTTCATTCCGGTAGTCAACCAGTCGCTCATCGTCGGGAGAAAAACCCAGCAGCCCGGCAC